>JBFIDQ010000186.1:0-6407 GCA_041603795.1 Chlamydiales bacterium | reverse complement strand
CTGTCGAGGCTGTGGATGTTGTAGGCGTAAGCCGAGAGCCACAGAGAGACAGCCAGCTTGCCTCTAGAACCCTCTGGCTTTAGCCATGGGGAGGTTCAGGGAGCTTCAAAAACAAACGAGAATACAGCCTCTTGTACGGCCTCGATAATGGTGACATGGGACTCTCTTTTCAATAGATGATAACTGCTATTTGGAAGGAGCGGAAAGCAAGTTTGACTTGGGTAAATTCGCAAGTCGTCAGCACTTGCAAAAAATAGACGATGACAAGCTTGAGATGCAACGACTTGCTTACTCTGTTCCCGCCACCGGTTGACATGCGTTTTCGACCACTCTCCGCCAAAGTGATTCTCTGCAAGCATTTCAGGGCTTAGTCCCAAGCTATGAGTAAGCCCCAATTTGCGAATGGTCGTAACACATTTAGTGCCGTAGTGTGGGCCGGCAATGGATATAAGCTTTGTATCATGAGAGGTACATAACTGGCGGTCTAAATACCCGGCAATGCGAGCACCTAATGAATGACCCACCAAGTAAATGGAACTACTAGGGTGCTGCTGACCGTAATTTTTAAGCACGCGTAAGATTGGTGCGGCTGCGGATTCGACCGAACAATACCCTTTTTTAACTACATAGGGAGCGAAATAGTGCGTCTGCGGGTCTTTTGGCAGTTTTTGGAGATACTTACTCCAGGAGAGTGGTGAGCTGTTAAGACCGTGGATGAATACAATAAGTTTTTTGGAACCATGGGTATTCCATGGGCAATCTTCAACGTCATAGTTTATCTCTTCTCCCTCATCTTTATACCTATGGAATAGCTCCGAGCTTCTTCCCAGCAAAGGATTATATCGACGATTATAACGGCTAATGACTTCGTGGATGATTGACACCCCGAGGTCATAAACTCTCTCAAAAATATTTCTAGAGTCCACTAAGGTCACTAGTGGCGGTGACTCTGGAAATATAGCCTTTTCCGACAACAGTAAGGAAGCAAGAGTGATCATTAGCCATTCCTTGTTTTTTGGCCCTACAGCCAACTTTGAAACACAAATTATACACCAAGTAACTCTTTATGTGGGAGTCAAAATTGTACCATCGAGTAAGCGGCAGAAGAGGATCATTTTCTTAAGAGAAAAGCACCAAAATGGGGAAGACCGCCTTTTTTAACTCTTACATGCATGCTCACCGGACGGGAACAATCAAAATCGCCGCTGGATTGTTGTTCAGAGGCCTGAGCTACTTACAATTAGTCACTTACAATCCTTAGCGTACGTTTCCGTACCATTGGAGCTCAAACCCCGTTAAAAAAACTCAATCACACTGCTTGGATAAAAGATCGATTTTGACAATTGGTTGCGGAATGTGGGATATACGCCGTAAATAGGCGCTAAAAGCTACAGGCTGTCGTTCAGGAAGAGCGCACCTCTATTTTTCGACTTGCTGGATTATCCAGTCATTTAGAGAACGCAAGCCGGAATCAAAATTCGCACCCACTAAGATAAGGTCGCGAGAATCAGATAAGAATTGCTTGTGGTACTCTCTATCGAGGATTTGATCTAGCGCTCCCTGAGCACTGTTGTTTATCTTGAACTCGAAGACATAAATGGCCTCTTTCATTTCTAGAAGCATATCGATTCGCCCACGGCTGGTCACGACTTCAGCCTGTACTCTGAATCCCAGTGCGCGGAGAAGAAGGTATATTAGAGAATGATAGTAGGCCTCTGCATTGATATGGATATGGTGAGGAACCACTGCTAATACCTCGTTAAAAACAGAGAAAAATCGATCAACATCTTGATCGCGCAAGCAAGCTGAAAGCTTTGCAACGGATGCCTGCATTTGAGAAGGGTTCAATTGCGAAAAAGCATTGAGAAGGTGATAGAGAAAGGACCTTCGGACTTCTTCGTTTGGAAACTTTAGATGATAGAGTTGCTCAGACTCCTCATACGTATCAATCGTAAGGTAACCCGTTTGGAAAAGAAGGGTGTTGAGGTCAATTCTATCTTCTTGAAAACTTAGCTCAATTTCTTTTCCGGCAATCACACCGTTCTCGAAATCCTGCACAGGGTATTCTCGGTTTTTGATCAGTTCGATGGCAAAAGTCGGTGTGGCTGTAGAAAACCAAAAATTATCAAGCTCACCACTTCTGAGAAACTTCATTAACGACAACGGGTTGTAGACTTTGTCAGCGTGAGGAAGACGTGAAAATGCGTAGCCATTGTACCATTTCTTAATTAGCTGAAAGGTTTGTTCTGCTGTTTCATTTCGAAAAGTTGCTACCCTATCCACTTCGGAAACAAGATAACTGTGCAACTCGACTTCAGTTATTCCAAGTAAAGAGGCGTATTGCTGATCGGATGATATATCGACAAGATTATTTAGCTCTGAAAATAGAGACACCTGACTAAATTTGCTCACTCCGGTAATCAGAGCAAATTGAATACATTCTCCCATCGACTTAATGCGCACAAAAAAATCGCCAAGAAAGTCCCGGTTCCTTTTTAACGTCTCTGGGCGATTTAGGTGGCCCACACAGGGACGGTCGTATTCATCAATGAGAATGACTACAGAGTTTATCTCCGAAAGTGCTCGAATAATTTTTGAGAATCTAACGGCCGGTAGAGGATCTTCAACATCTTGAAGATCATACTTTTTTGCTACACCATCCAAGAGAGTGTGCAGAGTCGAATTTAGATTTTCGAGTGTATCCGATTGAAGCTCGGTAAAATCCAGCCTGATCACTGGATGGACTGGCCACTTATAGTCAGAAGAATCAATCCAGAGACCCTTGAACAGGTCGCGTTTTCCTTGAAAAAGCTCCTCCAGTGTAGACACCAACAGGGATTTGCCAAATCGTCTAGGGCGAGCTAAAAAGTAAGCATAAGTTTCTTGAACAAGTTGATAGATAAGCTCGGTTTTATCGAAGTATAGGTACCCTCCTTCCCTTAGCTTAGAGAAGTTTTGAATGCTTAAAGGATACTTGATCTTTTCAGTCATACTCTGTCAACCATTTCATTATCATAACATATTTATAGGTTAGGGAAAACAGGAGATCCCCGTTCGTTACCTAGTTTTGTGATCGGAACACTTTGTTGAGGATCGAAGCTAGGTGACTTCCGGCTCTATGGATCTGCCTATAGAGCAGACGTCTTTCTTGCTCAAAATTACATCTCGAAGCTACCACCTCAACAGCGATCGAATGACTCTCTTTAACCCACGACAAGAACTCGATATCTTTAGAGTCCAATTCCATCCTAACATCCGTATAAATAATTTTTGCCATTAGAGATTCCAATTCGACTTGATCGTCATAGGCAAACCACTCTCTTCTCCAGCCCTGTTGATACCACTCCGGCCTTCCTTCTCCTAACATGTTATCCCATCGTATGCGCAACGGCTCAGTGGTCTCATTGTGTTCATTCAAGGATAGGCAATGAAATGGGTGGTGAAGGTCTGCTATACAATGTACCAATACCCGCAACATGAAATTCTTTTCCCATGGCCCAGACCGCGGATTTTCGAGAGTTTGAACGGCTTCCTCCAATGCAAAGCAGAGATTTCCGTTTCCATTTGCTTCCTGCGAAACATCCAGAGAATCAGAAGAGACCCGCATGAAATGCCATTGATTCAGGGCACTCAATCCTCCTAGCGAACGATCTTTTAGCCAACAACCCAGCTCATCGAAGGCGAGGCCACCAGGAAACTCTCCGTCGATATCCTCGGACAGATCCCTTATGTTCGGCAGAATCCCAGGATCCAGTTGTTCGCATGCGATTCTAGCCACTAAAACATAGGTCAAATCGTGCCAGCAACAAAACAGGTCGACGGTCTGACTTAATATTATGCACAGTGAGAAAATTGTCTTTCCAAAAAAATTCATAATGACTCCACCCATATGGCCACATCTTCCCTACTACTTTGGATCGTACGGTAGCGTTCAAGGGCCTGTTGATAGGAGCTTTGGTTTTTCGTGACATCCCCTCTGAACTTGGGAGGCTGTCTATCGATAGCAATGGTGAGGTCTACACGAGAATTCGAGATTTCTTCTTCCACGTGAGTTAGATTTCGCTTTAGAGTTTTTTCCAAGACGAGGCGCGACCGCTGTGGATCAGACAAGAAGGTGTTGACCTCTTGGCAAAATGGGCAATCGCAGTCAAGTTTACCGCTTCTGGTATAGGTTTCCGGCTTCTTCGGTGGTGAAGGGTAGTGTTGGTCGGCTGTTTTAAGAAAGTCTTCCGATATACGTCTTAGGAGATCTCTTCCAGAAGTTTCTTCCTTGCAGGACTCTATAACCTCAATAAGTGCTGGGGCATAGAGTGATGGCAATGAAAGAGGCTGATGAAATCGCGCGATTATTTTCATTGCTTCGTCACCGAATGCGTGATCGCCGATAAGCTTGACCACCTTCAGAAACTCTGTAAGCAGCTGTCTATCGACGCTAGCCTCGCAGAGTTTCTTACTCCACCTTATCGCAAACTGTTGAAGTTCTAGGAATTTAGGCAGCTCCTTAAGAAGATTATGTAGCCAGCTGAGCCCAGATGAAGCATCTAGCCTACTGATCCGGGCCAGAACGGTGTCAAGGTCTGCCTCCAGAACCTTCCATGGGAAGGTTCTTATAACGCGAACCAGTAGTTCAGGTTTCAACTCTTCACGACCATAGTAGGATCTGTCGCTGCGACCGTTTAGGAGCTTCCTAACGATCCCAATGTCGCCAAGGTCGACAAGACCATTGAGGATCGTCGAAATGTCCTGATGGCGTCGATGGTCTAGGATATGGTGCGCCAGGTGAATCGCAAACTCACGATTCTTCTTCTCCTCGAGATCCTTTGAGTGCATAAAACGCTTGAGATAGTGCATGCCGTAACCAATATCTGTCTTGGTCGCAACCTCAAGATCCCGACTTTCTGGCCATAGGATAATAGCCCCGCGGTGGTACCAGAGTTCTTTAGTCGCACCTTCATTCCCTGTGGCTTCTGAGATGGACACCGTCCGACCTGGACCATCTAATAGTGGAATCTCAGCCAGAATCTGGTCCTCTTCTAGGGCTAGGCTTTCCACAGGGATCGTTTCCCCACTAAGCGTGCGTAGCTGATGAGCATAGAATTCCTGACTTGTTACTTCATACTCTTCGTAGTCGCTCTCGTCGGCGTCGTCATAGCCACCATAGTTCGAGCAGCATTCGCCATAGCTCTCTTCGGCATACGTGACGAGGCACAAGAAGCCCCTACAGTTATTCTTCTCTGCGGCTTTAAGAAGAATTGAGGCTTTTGAGTAGTCGCTATTTTTGAGATTGGATAGCAGAAGGTTTTTTTCGGAATAGGAGTGGTCAAGAAGATACGTAAAAAACGGGTTGTCGCCAGATTTTTTTGCCCAAGCGCCAATGTACTGATCAACTTTCGCCATAATGTTCTCTTGTTCAGATAGACAAGGCTGGCGTTGTCTATCCTCAATCGCTAGATTATAGACGAGCGAGAAGCGATAGCCTTCGCTAACGGGCTTCACCTCGTGACAGCAATCCGCATAGAATGTTGCGTATTCAGGTTGGAATTTGAACTCCCCTCCAAAACTGTATTCACAAGTCTCCCCACCGTGGCTCACAATGAGTTCACCACCCTCATGCGCTGAAGGCAAGTTGATCACCATGGTCGCGAACATGTTAGGGATCTTCTCGGTGTCACGATGTGGCGTAAAGAAGCTACCCTTTTCGTAGACCAGCAACTTATATAGATCAAACTTAACCCGGCTATCATGGAGACCCAGTTTCTCCGCGATATGAGTACACTCTTTGGCAAGCACCTTGTTCCATGCGGGATTTCTGATCTCCACCTTTTCTGGACCCATCTGCCAGACCTTTCGCACCGAGGTATCGTACACGGTCTCCTCACTACGACCAAAGGGAGCCTGCTCACACGCTGCAATGATTTTCCTTGCTTGTTCCTCCGGCAGAGGTAACGAGATCTCACCAACCCCTTTGATGAACATCCCCGGGAGGGATACATCCAGCTCTCCCGAAGTTGAAAACGTACCAGGGTTCTCGATCATATCCATCAACTCAATAAACGGGTGCATTCTGAATATCTCGCTTAATTTTTGAGAGTGATCATAGCAGCCTAAAGCTTATCTGTGGTCGCCTTTCTGATTAAGCAACTATCTTTCTGTAAATTCCCAAAAAACCCGTGCTCACAACACCCCTTTTCAGTTTTTAAATTCATAAATGGTAGTCAGCTTGTATTTGGCAACGTAAAATCGAGAGTTTGCGCGATTTAAAATCGAGACCATGCGCGACTTAAAATCGAGAGGGTAGCTGTGCAGATGAGTAACGAGGGGTGGTAGAAATCAAAAATCTGGCGTACCCTCGGCGGTCATTCAAACTACGCGACCGAGAATACGCCAGTGACCAATTATACCCGATT
>JBFIDQ010000185.1:0-6468 GCA_041603795.1 Chlamydiales bacterium | reverse complement strand
CTACTGCGGAAGCGCTGGCGACTTTCTTCGTTGCCGATGGAATTGATCACAACGCTTAGGTTGTTTAGTTCGAGTCGATCAAAAAGGGTGAGCAGTAGATCAATGAGTTCCACGTCCTGTTCCGGAGCGTTGCTTCCAACCGCCTCCGCACCGAATTGGTGATGCTGCCGGTAGCGGCCAGCCTGTGGTCGCTCGTAGCGAAACATGGGTCCCATGTAGAACAATTTTTGAATCGGGTTTTCTTGCAAAGTTTTGCTTTCAATGAGTGCGCGCATGACAGGAGCCGTGCCCTCCGGCCGTAGCGTCATGGAGCGCTCGCCTTTATCCAAAAAGGTGTACATTTCCTTCGTAACAATATCTGAACTCTCACCCACACTGCGCGTAAACAGCTCCGTTCGCTCGAAAATTGGTGTGCGGACCTCGCGAAAGCCATAGTCGCGACAGGTCTCTCGGATTTCTTCCTCAATCGCTGCCCACACCTCCGAAGCCTGCCAGCTCGGTGCGCCAGGAAGTAGGTCAAAAACTCCTTTTGGTGCAGTGTAGGTCATCCAGAAATCCTTGGGTCAGATTGGCACCAAGTATACGGAAAGGGGAGTATTAACCCAAGTTTCCGGCCTTGTTCGCCTTGTTCATTTTTCCAGTCACTTTAGAAACGAAAGGCAGCGCCACCCAAACCAAAATTAGGGGCGAATGCCCCGGTAGATATCAGCCTATGGCGTGAGCCATAGGTAGCCATGGAATTAATTGAGTTCTGAAGGAACGGCATAGAGTGATGGCATATCGGATTTTCTGTCGCTCCTTCGGAGCTCACCCTCTTTTCCCAGCTACCTATGGCTTACGCCATAGGCTAGAATCTGTCGGGACGTTCGTCCCTGAAAACACGACCGAAACTCGCCCTGGAAGAGGTGAACAAAGCGACAGCCTCCTCGCAGAATTCAAATTCGAGTTTCTGTGAGGACCCTAGATGCCCGCTTTCTAGGGGCGCGTAGCCTCGGTTTGGTTTGCGGAACGGTGATGCCCAAGCCTAGATCACACAGAATTTGATAGCCCACAGGAATTAGGATCAGGATAAGCAGCGTCGCGAAGAGGAGTCCGAAGACTATCGACGTAACCATTGGAATTAAAAATTGAGCCTGAAAAGAACTTTCAAAAAGTATGGGACAAAGTCCAGCAATGGTCGTTAGTGAGGTGAGGAGGATCGGACGAGTTCTGCGCCGAACGGCCAGTAGGAGTGCATCCATCACCCTCTTTCCCTCAAGAATATTGCTATTGATACAATCGATTAGCACCAATGAATCGTTCACCGCAATTCCCGTAAGCGAGATGATGCCAAATCCGGACATCAGATTGATGGGGAGACTCATCACAAGGTGCCCTATGATCGCTCCCACAAAGCTGAACGGGATCGCAAGCATGATGATGACCGGCTGGGTGTAGGAGCGGAAGAGCGTGGCAATCATGCAATAGATGCCCAGAAGAGCCGGAAGATAACCTCTAATCATGTCCGATATGGCCTCATTACCTTCTTTTGACTCTCCACTATAGACCCAGCGTACATCCGGGAATTTTTGATCGAGGTGGTTTAGGAACTCAAGCTCGAGTTTGCGGCGAATATCTGCAGCGTTGGCTCCGCTGGTTAGATCCGCCTCGGCACCGACCTGAATGGTGCGAGCTCCATTGACGCGTATGACTTCAGCAGCACGGCGAGAAGCAGTTAGCTCCGCAACCTGCCCGACACGGAGTCCACTTGGCAAAAGGATATTTCTTAAATTGGTCAGCGACCTACGATCAGAAAGATCGTTGCGGAGCATCATTTTCACTTCGTGTTCGCCACGATTGAACGTGTCGATGGAAGTGCCCTGATAGCTCTCGCATAGTGTGGTGATGAGCTCCTTATCGCTAGTTGGAAGGTTGGAAAATTCTTCGCGCATTCGCACGGAGATGCTGGGGGCGCCGAGCTGATTGCTGCTGAAGTAGTCCACGACGCCGTCGACTTGTGCCAGGTAGGAATGAAGAGCCTCTTCAGCTTCTTCAAGCTGCTCCTTGTTACGAGAAGAGAGCCAAACCTCGATCGCCTTTACTGGAGGCCCCGCTCCGGCAGCAATGAAAGTGAGCTGAGAGAGATTTGGAATATTCGGTATGCGGCTGCGCCATGCGTCGAGGAACTCCTGACCCGAAACCGAGCGCCCCTCATCGGTAGGGGTCAGCTCAACAATGATCTCAGCGTGGTGTGGACCTGGATCGCCAACAACTAAGTAGTAGTTTGCTACGGGATTGATTCCATCCCGTAGTGCGTAGTGAGTTGCTGTTGCCGTCAATCCTTCAACGATTGTTCGCATCGCCATTTCTGTACGTTGAATTGGCGTTCCGTGATCGAAATCAACCTTGGCTACATGAAGATCAGCATCAGGCTTTGGGAATAGCGACGTCTTCACAATTCCTGCTGGGATGAGTCCGGCAGTTCCAATGGTCGCCCCCACAAAAGCAACCACGACAGCATAGCGGTGGAACACTGCCCACCGAACCATTGGAACGATTACTCTGTTGATCAATCGCGCCAAGGCGCGTGTTACTACTGGTTGTATCGTTTCGGTGACCCTGATGAGGGGCCACAAAAGGACTTGAACGCAACGCGTGAGGGGAGTTCTTCTATCGCCAGCATGGTGAGCAAGGTGCACAGGAAGAATGAGCATTGACTCAAGAAGGCTAATGCAAAGGGCGGAGATGACCACGACTGGAATGGCCTTCATAAAACCGCCAAAGCGTCCCTCTACCAACAGGAGAGGGATGAAGGCGATGATGGTCGTCCCCATCATCGCCACAACAGGCATCCGAACCTCCGCCAGAGCTTCGATCGCGGCTTCTTTGGGTGTTTTTCCGATCCGTCGCTTCTCAAAGAAGGCGTCGCCGACGACAATGGCGTCGTCAACGACTATCCCAATGGCAATTAGAAAGCCAAAGAGGGTCAGCATATTAATGCTCCCACCTGTCTGCAAAAGAAGAAAAAGGCTTCCTACGAGACTGAGAGCAATTCCAGTCGAGGCCCAAAACGCAATTTGCCAGTCGAGAAAGAGAGAGAGGACGAGGATGACGAGGGCGAGACCGGTGAATCCATTTTTCAGAATGAGTTCAAGTCGATCGCGCACGAATAGGCTGCTATCGAGTCCAACCCCCATTTGCATTCCATTGGGAAGAATGGTTGATTTCGCGTAATCCCTTAGGCCGTCTGCTAAGACAAGGAGGTCCTCGTTTTCCGATTTTTCGAACTCAAGGAAGATCGCTCGATGTCCATTGGTCTCCGTGAGTATCTGTTTCTCCGCAAAACCATCGACAATGTTTTCGTTCCCAACCAAATCTCTTAGGAGCTGAAACTCCCCATTGGGGAATCGAATCGGAATTTCGCCAATCTCCTCCACGCTGAGGCGGCGCCCGCTGCCTTTGATGGTCACCGTTTGGCTGCTTGAATGGATGCTGCCGGCAGTCAGTTCAATGTTGAAGGACTTGATTTGCTTGGCTAGGGAGTGTAGCGAGAGGCTTTTTGCCTCTAGGATGCGCTGCGGAATATGGATGGCAAACTCGAGGTTGCGTGGACTTCGAATGGAGACTAGAGTCGCTAGACCGCGTGTCCGGATGTCTTGCACCACCCACTCCGCCACCTCACGCAGTTCTTTCTCCCCCGCGTGGTCACCCCAGATACTGATTTGGAAGGCACGTTTGAAGTGCTCCCTTAGGACCACGAATGGCCCTATAACGTCGCCAGGCATCGCGTCAATAGCTTTTATTTCGCTAGCGATTCTTTCCTTTACGTCTGTCGAGTTGAAGCTGGAGGAGAGATCGACTTCAAGAAGCGCCATGGAATCAGTCGCGCTGCTACGCACCTCCTTTACTCCACTTACTCTCTGGATGCGGGGTTGGATGAGTTGCACGACGTTGCGGTCAATTTGTTCCGCTGTGGACGGGTTTCCCATGGGTACCGTGATCATCACCTGGTCCCCTTCGAACTTCGGAAAAATTTCTCTCTTTAGAAAAAAGGTGGATCCGATTCCAAGAAACAAAAGCGTGATCATGATGAGATTGATTGGAATTGGATTCTCAATTCCCCATCTAGTAAATCCTCTCAACAACACTCTTTCCTCATTGACTTCGCACAACCAGCATAGACAAGGAACACTTAGGCTTGCAACATCTCTGCATCAGGTAGTAGTATGGCTGCTCATTTTCAAAGCGATTTGGTGTTAACTATGAAAGCGGCCACGGATTCCACCCCCTCTTCTAACCAGCTCTGGTTACATAGTAAGTCGTTTGACCTCGCCCTATTTCACCTGTCGGCCCTATTTTGTCTGCTCTTTATGATTCCATATGCTCTCTATCAAGAGAGGGCTACCGTCCCCATCTACAACATCTACTTGCTCTTCTTTGGAATCCCACATAATTTTCTGACCTGGACGACTTTCTTAAGCAAAGAGGTTAAAGGAGAGTATGAATTTGGAAGCATTCGACCAGCGCTGATCACCTGCTTTATCCTTTGTTTGGTGATGTACCTTGTCCCAGATACGGATTTGGAGGGGTGGATTTTGTCCATCATCACCTATGCCTCGCTGTGGCACGCCTATCGACAGCACCATGGGATTTGCAAGGTCTATGATGCGGTACAGGCCAGGCGGAATGGTGCCCCTACCATTTTTGCGGATCGAAAAGTGATCAATCTTGGATTCGGACTATGCCTTTTCTCCATTTTGGTTTGGATCTTTACCTATCCGCGTGTCGAGTTCTTGCTCTCGGCTGATGCCATGTACGATTTAGTCTACCCGCAGATTCCATATCATCTGTTTCAAGGCTACGTCGCGATCTCCGCGGCTATTCTCCTGTATGGGGTCAAGCAACTGACGTGGGATCGCTACCGGAGAGGCGAGTTCATTCCGTGGCCGCAACTCCTTCTAATGGCTATGGCGTTAGCGACCTATATCATTCCATTTTCCCTTCTTCCCCTGGAAGCGTTGCCTGTGGGTGTTGCCATCGCTACTATGTTTCACAACATCCAGTACTTCGGTTTTGTTTGGCTATTTGAGCGTACACGCGGAGATTTGCGTGAGGAGAAAAATCTGCCCGTTTCGAAAATGGGTTCTTGGGCCACCGGCCACAACTGGCTTGCCTTCTTTGGTGTGGCACTTGCCTACTCGTTTCTCCTTGTCGGTCTCTACGGCATCTGGCCCACACGCCTACTTCTTACGACCATCTATTTTTTAGCGTTCGCACACTATATTATTGATGGCTACATCTGGAATTCACAGCACAACCATGGTATGGGAGGCTTTGTGCAACGGCTGACAGCCGCATGAGTGCATGCTATGCCGTAACAGGGGCCAATGGCCATTTAGGGCGCCATTTGGTCAGGCTCTTGCTTGACCAGGGCGATACCGTGATCGCCGTTGTTCGATCTCAGGAAGCGGCTGCATCACTGCCGGTCCATTCTCGCATGGACGTCAGAGTCTCCTCTCTCCTAGACATCGATCAGCTTACCAGAGCCTTTTCTGGTGCATCCGGAATCTTTCACGTGGCGGCGCCGACACAGATGTGGGCAAGGGATCCAGAGAGGGAGATTGTCACTCCTATCTTGGAAGGAACAAAAAATGTTCTTTTTGCTGCGGTTGCGCTTGGGATCAGCAAGATTGTGTACACGTCGACGGCTGCGACCGTCGGGCTGCATCAGAATCGACCTTTGGATGAGCGTGCGTGGAATCTAACGACTCGCCACCCTCAGTTTCGAGCCAAGAGGGAGGTGGAGCAGACACTTACTGCGGTGGCGGACTCAAAAGGCGTCGCCTTTATTTCCCTTTGCCCTCCGTCCGTTATCGGACCAGGTGCTCTCAAGGAGACGCCAAGTTTAAAACCTTATCGTCAGTTGCGAGAGGGCACCCTCTCCTTTCTCCCTCCCATGAAATTCCATCTTCTCGACGTACGGGATCACGCCAGGGCACAGGTGAAAGTGATGCAGGCGGAGAATCAACACCACCGCTACATTGTAGCCGGACATTACGTCGACCTTCGCGACGTTATTGCCGAGATCTCCTCTCTTTTTCCCGATCTAAGCTTGCCACGCTATACCCTCCCCAAACAATTTTTTTACGGGCTTTCAGCAATGGATGCCCTGGGGGCGCTATGGACAAAACAAAGAGAGCTGAGCTGGGCTGTTGCAAGAGAGTGCATCGGGTGTGATCAGCGACTCGATGGCAGTCGCCTTGAGAAAGAGTATGAGGTACCCTTCAGGACCGTGAGAGAAACACTATATGACACGATGAGCTCTTCTTGAGCGGTCTTTTCGGTACTTGTGAAACCGGAAAGATTGTCGTATTTCATGCTTGAAGGGAATTTACATCGGCCGAATTCCACGTGGCGGTAGCCACGACAGAGGCAAGCCCCGTGCAACGAGCGATAGCGAGGCAGCTCGGGGTTTATCAAAACGATATT
>JBFIDQ010000184.1:0-6473 GCA_041603795.1 Chlamydiales bacterium | reverse complement strand
GGAAAGAGGCGTCCCAAATTCGCCGGCTTCTCCGTTAATGGTTACGCCGACAGCTTGATCGGGCGCGGTATACCCAAGAGCTCGCGCTATGTCCCACGCGTTGCCGCCCTCGGCCAGCTCAGTGGTTGATCCATCTTTTAAAGTAATTTTCATGATAAATACCTGCACTCGCCTCTCTAGCAAAAGGCTATTTTAGCGGATAGTTAGCGAAAAGGAAAGCGGTATGTATGATAGGGGCACCATGAATGATGAAAATAGTGAATCTCTCGGATCGGCACGCGACTCTTTATTTCTGACGAGGGTATTTCGTCTCTATGCGAAACGGGCGGAGGACTCGCTCTTCGGCGCGTTTTTTGTGGAGGAGTCGGAGGTATTAGATGAAAGCAAGCTTCAAGAGGCGGTAGCGGTCCGTAACATCGTATTGAGCCGCGAGCTGGCGAGCTCTTTGATCGATGAGGATGGGGCACTCAGGAGCGGTGAGGTTAAGAGGGCTCTAGGTGAGTGCGGGGCGACACTGCATCAGTTGGGACCAGAACGCCACTTGGAGTCAAAGCGTCGAGTTCATATTCTACTCTGCCTGGAGCAACTCGAAGATGCGGCGATCAGAAACGCTCTTAAGAGGATTCATCGTCCTTATAAGAATCCGACTGCGGACCGTCTAATACGAGATACACTTCATCTTGCATCTGACACAAAACTCACTGATGCGCATGCGCGACGCGCGGCGCTCTCTGCGTGGTTCTGCCTACTGCGGCAAAATGTGGGCTCCTGCTTTGCAACGGCACCGGCCATAATGATCCAACAGGAGCAGCCTCTCAACTTCTTTCGCGATCTTGATGAGCTGCTGAGTACGGGACGCCTCAATCGCACGTTTGGGGGGGTGGAGCATGTGGTACCTTTAAGCCCTTCTTGGGGAGTCGGTGAGTTGCGACGGCCGATGCGCGTTGAGGAGGGGGCAAGTCTGTGGGAGGCGCCTGGACTCAAAGCAGCCCTGGATGCGGTCGGTTTGCAGCCAAAACGATTGGAAATGAGGCAGCAGCAGATTTCGATAGAGGAGCTCATCGAGATGCTCTTGATGGAGGAAAATGATCTCACTCCACAAGATCTGGCGGAGTGTGAGAATCGGGGGCGAGGTCGACTCGATGCTTCGTTCATGGGAGGTGTCGTGGGGAAAGAGGCGACAGTGGACAAGGCGTGTGCACGTTTTCGCGAGCAAAAGGAGGCGGCGTGTCGGGCGTTCAATCTACTCACGGAAAATCCCCTTCTTAAAAGCTGGGAGTTTACGCTCGCTTCATTTGCGGAGTCCGGACACGATTTTTGTCGATGGAATCTCTACGCAAGCCTGGGAATGGGCAGTGAGGATGCGGGTGGAATTGGGCATAAGCTCTATCATCTTCTTAAGGATAAGGTGGATCGCTTAAACGAAGAGGCGCAAGAACACCAGGTAGCTTACGAGCCTTTATATGATCACGTGAAGTACCTGGAGACTAGAGTTCGTACGGCGTCGACGGAGGAAGAGCTTAAGTATCTGAGGATGGAGTTGAGGTCGCGTGTGGCCGAAATGGACCACGTACTCAGGCTTCGCGATGAAGCTGCTTACAAGGGAAAACTTTTTGCACAACTATATACTTTTCTTTTAGGGGAGTATGACGCTTATTTTCGTGACTACTTTCAAGAGGTCTACGATCCGGATGTGCATGAGGTGACGGTAGGACCTTATGATGATAGTCCGGCTGGATTCAGACTCCTCTACAAACATGGGCGCACACAAACTAACTTATGGACGCTCATTCGCTCAGCTGACGAATACGTGGATGCGTTGGTCTCTTTCTTTATCGCCACGGAACCGGAAATTGCTGGGGCTGAGGGATTGGAAAGAGTGGGGGATGAAGTGAGGGCCATCGTGTCGCAGTTGGTGTCCCACGTGAAAACAAGGGAGTTCCTTGAGAGCGCTTTCCATAGAATGGCCATTGCACACAAGGTGCGGCCTCTAGAGAACCCTTTGGAGAATCTGGATAAGGTACAAAAGAAGCCGTGGGTCTACACATCGGGTGGTACCATGGACACCTTGGTGGCGGCCTACTACAAAAGGGAGCAAAAGCCGAGTTGCTCCGAGCGGTGGGTTGAGGAGCCAGCGGAGCTTTTGGCTTTTCTTCTGGAGACAGCGAAGGGGCTCTCTCCGCGAATGCAAGCGGCGCTGGAAAGAGACCCGAATCGCTCGGTACTGATTCACTCACCAACACACGCGTTTCTTTTTAAGCCTGGATGGCATCCGTTTAAGAAGGGGTGGGAAAGTTCAGTCTATCCCTACACCTATGTTCGCGATCAGTGGGTGGTTCCCCGAAAAAGGGAGCTGGATGAGATGCGCCTCGATCGAGAGGCTCAGGAAACTCTTATTCCACTGATTGCTAAGGAGCTCTCGGGTAAGGAGAGGGAAGCGTTTTTGGATGGGACGGAGAGCAAGGGGAGTATGAGTCCGATGGAGTTTCGTGACTCCCTCCTAGAGGCGGCGGGACAAATGCCTCCTTATTTGTCCGATCTTATCGACCAGACCCTCTATCACCATCTGCCGTGTACCCCTCACTCTGAGGTGCGGAGGCACATAAGGGAACTCTTTGATGCTCTTGGATTTGAGGGCGAGAAGATGGCGGTGCGTTTTGAGGCGCTAGATGGTTCGCCTACTTATCCGGCGATGCCGGCTGGACAACTGGTTGAGCTGTGCAAGGCGCTTTTAGTCGTGGAATTAGGCTCTGTGGCGCACGAAATCGACTGGGAGGAGCGGATTCTATCTGCTTTAAGAGCGAAGCGATTGAAGCTATCGGAGCCGATTGTGTTTGCCGACAGCAACTGGATGCGCCACCATTTTGCTTTTGTTGTGAATCCAGGAACTCAAGATCTTGAGTTTTGGCGGGTTGAGGAGAAAGGGGAGCGAGGTACACCCATGTCCATTTGGGAACAGTGGCTAAATGGAACGAGAAAAAAGCCATCCTGGGGTGTTTCTCAGTGCCCTTTTGAATATGGGCAGCTCGATGGGTAAAAATGCCGCCATTCTTTCTCTTTTTCTGCAAAAAATAATGAAATGGGCGAATAAATTGGGTTGCAAAGCCCTAAGCCACAAAAAAAATCTCGAGAAAAAACAAAATTCGATCAAAAATCAGGAATCGACCCGTGAATGTCCTCTCAGGCCATTTTTTCTCGATACTTTTCCTAAGCCTCACAGATGCAGTGGCAAGAAATCACTTAATTTTGAGGAAAAAAAAGAAAGCGTGTTTACAAAAAAAACCATGAGTTCTATACATGTTGGTAGCACTGAAAGTTGCGTGATGTTCTCGCGCGGTGTGTAACGCATCAAACGAGGGATCACGAGGGAATAGCTTTTTTGGTGGGAACAAAAGAGACTGACAATAACTCAATTAGAGAAACAAACGGAGAGTATCATGAAACTCTTGAAATATATGTTGCCTCTCGTAGTGGTATGCGGGTTTACCGCCTCCTCACTTCAGGCATCATCTTCTAGCAGTACAAGCGAAATCAACGAGCGCGACATTCAGGCTGTAAAGCAGCATCTGAAGACCAAGCGTGATATGCGTCTTAGCGATAAGCATGACGATTTGAACATTAGTGGCGACATTCGTTTCGAGTACAAGTGTCTCGAAGAAGAGAAGCAAACTAGCCCGGGTAACAAGGAAGATCAGCGCGGTAACGCGACTACTGGTTTTGGCAGCCCAATCCTGCACGGCTCTTCCGAGTTTGGTGTGGAGTTCAACCTTTACCTTGATTACACAGCTGAAAGAACCTGGGCGCACGTGCACCTAGAGTTCGACAATGCTGCTGGCATTTCACACGAGTGTGATGACGGCAACTACACCTGTGGTAGCGGCGAGTGTGACCAAATCTGCCTTCGTTCGGCTTACTTTGGATACAACATCTTCGAAGAAGGCACTTCACGTTTAGACGTAGAAGTTGGCCGTTGGGACATGTACGCACTCTTTGATTCGCGTGTTCAGTTCCAAAACCGTTTCGATGGTGTACTCGTTACGTACAGCAATAGCTTCGAAGACATCGGCGACTTCTACGTGAAGGGCGGTATGTTCGTGATCGATAGCCTATCAAGTGCTTGGGGTTACGCTGCTGAAATCGCTCTTGTTGATATCGTAGACATCGGTCTTGATGTGAAGTACTCTTTCGTAGACTACACAAGAAGCTCAGATCGCAGCGGACACACTGCCGCTGCTGGCAGCCCTTGCGTTCTTTCGCACAAGGCTCGTATCAGCCAGTTCGCTCTTGCTTACCACTTCAACCCAGAGTTCGTGAACGAGGACATCAAGCTATACGGTGCTTTCTCAATCAACCACTCTGCTAAGTCTGCACACACACCAGACCAGGCCGGCGCTGAAGACATCGCATGGTACGTAGGTGCTATGATTGGTGGTATCCAGGGCGAAGGCGACTGGGCTGTTGATGCCAACTACCAGCACGTAGAAGCACAGGCAATGCCTGACTACGCTGTGTCAGGTATCGGCACTGGCAATGCAAACGGCTATTGCTACCACATGGGCGGCGGTTCACATGCTCAGAGCAACACTAACTACCAGGGATTCCAGATTGAGGGCGCTTACGCTCTTACGGACAACCTAGTAATCAGTGCAGAGGCAGAGTTCTCTAGCGAAGAGAACAAGAAAGCAATCAGAGATGCTACTGCCACTGACAAGGTGGACTACACGAAGTACGAGATCGAGTTCTTGTACTCCTTCTAAAGTCATCTGACTTTAGAGTAGACAAAAGGAGGCCCCTTCGGGGGCCTCCTTTTTTTTTGTCTCCATTTGATTGACATTTTCGAGAGGTCGCCTCAAAATGTTGGGAGTTCTTTTTCAAATCAATCAATTTAAAGATGGAGCAGATAATGAGATTTCTGAAGGCTCTCTTGGCGCTTACAATGGTGGCGGGACCTCTTGCAGCAACAACCTCTGGTGGAATTCAAGAGCGCGATATTCAAGCGGTCAAGGGGTTCCTCAAAACAAAGCGTGAGCGGCGTCTAAGTGACAAGCACGATGAACTAGGGATCGCTGCAGACGTACGTTTCGAGTACCAGCACAAGAACGAAAAGATAGACGGTGTTAAGCAGCGCGGAAATGCAAAGACGGGCACTGTCGCGAAGGGCGAGGACGAGTTTGATGTTGAGGTCAACATCTACTTCGACTATCAAGGCGACACAACTTTCGGTACGGTGAAGCTAGAGTTTGATAACGACGCGGGAATCTCGCATACGTGTCCTCCTAACTACAAATGTGGTTCGGGTCAATGCGATAGCATCTGCCTAGAAATCGCAATGTTCGGCTGGCACCTCTGGGAACAAGATGATATGCGTCTTGATGTGAAGATGGGACGTAACAATCTCTATGCCATTCTAGATTCGAGAGTTCAATACCAGGCTCGTTTCGATGGGGTGCTTTTGGAGTACCACAATACCTTCGAAGATATTGGCAAGTTCTACACGAAAGCGGGACTATTTGTAGTCGACAGCTTGGCAACGAACTGGACCTATTTTGTTGAAGTAGGGCTCATGGATATTGCATCGACTGGACTCGATCTAAAGTACTCGTTCATTGATTGGACAAAGAGCCAGGATCGTTCGGGTCATGGAATTTTCCTACCTGGAACAAAAACACCCAATCCAGATGGTGTTTGTGCTCTTTCATGGAACTTCCGCAATTCGCAATTCTCGATGGCCTACAACATGAAGCCAGAGTGGCTCGACCACAAGGTGAAGCTCTACGGCGCACTAGTGGTCAACCACGCAGCTAAGCGTGAGACGACACCGCACGGTAGAAAGGAGAACCTAGCGTTCTACGTAGGTGGCACCGTAGGCTCAGCAAAGGGCGAGGGCGAGTGGTCAGTTGATTCCAACTACCAGTACGTAGAAGCTCAATCCGTTGCAGAATTTGAAGCAACAGGAATTGGTCGCGGTAACGTCGGAAAGCGCTGCTACGCAACCTCAGCTTATGCTGGCAACACGAACTACCATGGTGTTCTTGTTGAGGGCCTCTATTGCTTCACTGACTACGTTAAAGTGGACCTAGAAGCTGAATTCTCATGGGAACTAGACAGGGCCGCTGGTAACGACGAGAAGGTCTGCTTCTCGAAGTACGAAATCGAGTTCATCTACTCATTCTAAAGTAAATCTGATCATAGGGCTGGCATGACGCCAGTCCTATGATCGTAGTTTTTGGTCAATTTTTTTGGAGCCGAATGCGCGCAGCAGCGGGTTTGGCGTGACAAAATTATACTCTCTTCAAACCCCCTCTTACACATAAGTAGAACGAAATGTGCGGTTTGTGCAGTGCGGGTTTTTTGCTGCGGCAGCAGCAACGGCATCTAGGTGTGCCCGGCATGGCAACGAACTAGAGGGTGAAAGTCCCTTACTGGCCCGAAGGGGGGAACAGTTAGCCGAAGGCAAGGGTGTCCATCGCGAG
>JBFIDQ010000183.1:0-6513 GCA_041603795.1 Chlamydiales bacterium | reverse complement strand
TCTACCGGAAGCAGTATTGATTCTAAAGTCGACTGGAACTCGGATTTCTGGGGCATTGGTCTTCGCGCCGGAACGATTTACGACTGTAACATCTCCGACAACCTTACCTTCCACGCTAGAGTCGATGTATCCATTCTGGCGGGAAGCGCATGCACCAGCACCACACATGACGACAGTGACAATAATTCGAGCATTGACTTCAAGTTTACCAATGATGAGCCGTGTCAAATTGTTCCCGGCTTCCACATTGCTACAGCGTTGGCCTACGATTTTGACATGGAAAACTACGATCTGGGCATAAAAGTCGGTTATGAGTTTCTGCAGTGGCAGAACATCCCTAACCACCGCATCTTCGCCGGCGATAATCAGGGTGGAACCAGTGCCACAGAGTATGGCGCTGCAATCTCTACATCATCTAACACCAGAACTTTTGGGTTCCACGGTGTAACTATTGGGCTCTTCGGAACGTTCTAATCCCACCAACCAAAGCGCTACTGGCCCTACTGGGGAGGAAACAACTTGTTTCCTCCCCTTAATAAGCTTTCAATATTTTATGCATGGAACTTAGGGAACGACTCGTGTGAGTCGCCAATCACCCTTATGTCCGGCTCCAATCGACCTCCAAATCGAGGCCGCTCAAAAAAAAAATGGCCGCTTGCAACATTAACGCATCCCGCAACAGAAAGGACTTCATCATGATGCGCAGAAAATTGCGGAACCTGTGAAAAGCTATCGTTAGCCCGAATTTCTGAGAATAGAAGGGGCCGGGGTCTGCGTTACCTGCGTTACTCAATCAGTAACGCAGACCCCGGCCCCTTTTACAAATTTAAACTTGATACCAGAAATGCTTTTGCCTTGGGAGTTTCCCTTGGAGAGGTAATTTCCTGCTGCGAGAGCAGCGCTAGAAGATCCGTGGCAGTTTGGGTGAAATTGGTTTTCACTCGTCTAGATCGAAATTGGAAGACCGTGAAGTTTTTTCACAAAATACGACGCCTCTGAACTATTAATTGGTTTATGATTCTCCGAGAGAAAAACAATTTCATCGAGGTCTAAGGCGTACGTGCGCTTGGCGCACTTAACGCGCACATGGACCCGTTGCTCAGCAGCATCAAAAACAGCCGCACCTATCTGGGAAAGGGCCTCAATAACCATTTCCTTTGACATGTTGTTTGCGTTTCGAGAAAGATGGCACGTAGCAAGTAGCTCTTCCGTGTAATCCCCAGAACAAGTCTCCCCAGATATTAGGGTTATCTCCACCGGGACGCCTGGAATTTCTTTAGAGGTAACCCTAGCCACAGTTTGAAACGCTCTATACAGCTCAAACGTCTCCTCATTAGGCACATACTGTTCACGCTTTATGGTGGCTAGTACGTACCAAGTGTACGGGTTTAATGTATGCGGGCTACAGGATGTATTTAGGCAGAGCATAAGAGAGAGCAGGGCTATCTTTGCGGCTGTATTCATTTATCCTCCTCAATCAATCTAGTAACATTTCCACAGACAAGAATTATTATAGTTGAAAAAACCACCAAATTGGATTCAACCTCAAAATATTTTTCAACTCTATATCCTTTAAATTAGAGCACTTTCGGCCGTTCTAGTGGTCCGTGCGTTCACGGACAGGACCGGAGAGCTACGTAGTTTATCTAGACTCCTGCTCATCAATGGCAGCTAGCGCCTCTTCCCAGGTTTCACGGAGAACCACTGTTCTCTCACCAGGACTGGACTCAAATTGCTGACGGTAAGTAAGCCCATTGTTTGTTAATCCAACGGTAACAATATGCTTGGGATCACATCGCTTATCACCGAAAAAATTTAGTGACACATTAATATGTAAGGGCTTAAACACTTCACCCTCAGCATACTTTTGCAAATCCTCTCTTTTATTAAGCCTCTCCATAAGTTGCTGGGCAATTCGAAGCAAAATCTTTCTGGCGGCAGGCAATTCAACTTCTTTTTTATAATGAAGCATCAACGTCACATAGTGAATTTGATTGTCAAAAAATGAACCACCAGTGCCATTAATCGAAATTGGCTCATCAGCAGCCAGCTCATCAAGAAGCATTGTGCATTCCCTAATAGCCATCATATCAAAGTCCATTTCACCCCCTCCCCAATTTTTACTCGGGCTGAGTAGAAAAATAGGCAATAATAGAATTGCTAAAATAATTTTCAACTTTTTTTCTCCTTACCTTCTGTCTAAAAACATGCCTACATCATCGTCCTGTGAGTCGGAATATGTCTTCCCATAATATTCATGGGCTTCACGGAACGGCTCGCGTGAGTCGCCAACCACCTCTATGTCCTGCTGCCATTGACCCTTTTTAGCGGCTCGTGCATCTGCATTCAGCAAACCTGGCACAAGATCGCCTCTAGCAATATAATTAACGCGACTGGTCAGCATTTTATTGTGAATCATAAACGCGCCTCCATAGGTACGCACATGCATTCGTCCTAGGTGCGAAGGAGCGATCAAACTTAACGCCCTTGAGAGTATAGCAGCGCCTTGACTATGGGCGGTAGCGTAAACTTTATCGTATGAACCCGAATTCATCGCCTGCGCAACCATCTCCGCGAGCCTCCTCGAGGCCTTTGGCGTATAGTTCCCATTCATGCGTATCGTCTCAACCATATTTCCAAGAAATCGCCAATCTGGATTGTAGACCCAACCAACATCAGCACCCTTCAATTTGCTTGAGAGACGCTTTGCCATTCCCTGAACATATTCTAAATTGCAGTCGATTCCGTTAGTAACGAAACCAAAGGTGCGATTGGATGGATTACTTCCTTTGTAAATCCCACTAATGATCGGCCTGATGGGTTTGGAGATATGATGTAAAGTTCGCGAATTTCTCACCGGCCTGTGCCGAAGCGGCCCCCTGCTAAAGGTAAACAAGCCACCACCACTCCCCCTATTTAATCTAAAGGACACCGAATATAGGCCTGTGGGGTCACCTGCCACCAGCGGACTATTGTGCACATAAGCATAGAGATTTGGTCCGTCAGCGTAGCGCAGCGGGTCTTCTGTTAACCAGCGCCCAAGGTGTGGCAGATAATAGCGGGCTCCAAAGAAAACCAAACCTGTCTCACTATCAAATCGCTTGCCCGCGAAACGCCACGGAGAGAGTTGTGTTCCCGACTGGACCACCTCACCAAAGGCACTATAACGCATAACCTCTGCTGAGTTGCCGCTAGAGGCGTGTAGGAGCTGCACCACATTACCCCTATGATCTTGAATAGGCACATAGGGTACCCCATCTAGCTCCATGAGTAGGGAGTTTCCCATTGCCGTAGGGGAGTCGGGCGACAAAACACGTAACTCTTTAATCGTACCGTCTGCCTCAGCGCAGCCAATTTCTACATTTCCAAGGTAGAAATACAGATCGTCTCCCTTGCTCATGCGACGACCCATAGCATCGTATCCGAATTTTACGCCGCCCATCTCAACGAGACGGTTAGACGCGTCATAACAATACTTTTTTCCATCAACTGGTGTCATATTGCCACTGGCGTCATAACGATACGAAGACCTTGCATCTCGACTCACCCGCCTCAAGCCATCAACTTCGATGGGTTGGCCATCAAAAAGTCGACGGTTTCCCATCGAGTCGTAGGTATAGGAATGAGAACTCACGCCGCCTTCACTTGCGAGTTGCCGAAGGGGATCGTAAGAAAATCGGCAGGCAATAGCCCCCTTAGGATCTGAAACCTCAGCGCTGAGCAGGTTCCCCACCTGATCATAGGCACCACGCAGATCCTCCGTATAGTTAGCGTGCAAAGTACGAATAGTGCGCCCAGAAGCATCGTACTTGTGCTCCAAAAGCCCCGCTTCGCCTGATAGCATTTCACGTATGGGTGCGCCATCTAGATTCCGCTCTTCAAAAGAATGAACCAATCGGTTCCTTTTCACAGCGAAGAGATTCCACCCCGTATATTCGTAATTGATACAGCTGTTATCTGGGAGGATGAGCCGTGTTAGCTGCCCCAGCGCATTGTATTCGTACTGAACCTGTAGCCCATTCACATGCTGATCTTGAACCAACTCCCCATAGTCGTTATATGTGCAGCGAGATTGCCGACCTGTGAGATCTTGGGTCTGGATCAAGTTTCCCTGTTGATCATAGACAAAGTAATCCTCTACGCTATCATCACTTGCGCTTAGTTTTCTTAGGCGACCCTCCACATCATACTCGTGATGCATAGTGACCCCATCCGGTTTGTGCATGCGCACAAGCGCTCCAGTCCGACTGTACTCATAGGACGTCGTCTTGGCCAAAGGGGTATTAGGTTGCTCCGTCATAAGGAGCGGAGCTCCCATCGCATCCCGCTCCCAAATCACCTGATATTCACTGACCTTGCTTCCTTCACTATAGATAAAATGGCGGCGAGAAGTAACAGCCCCCTTGGCCGTGAAAAAAAACTCTGCATAGTCAATTCTCTGTCCAGTAGGCAATCGCCGCTCTTTGGAAATAACCTGGCCCAAATAATTATAAGCTTTAAGGGTTTGTCGGCCGAGCGGATCGGTGGCTGTCGTGAGCAACAGCCTCTCCCCAAAACGACCCGAATGATTATGGTTGTAATGGATTCGGGTTTGATGCCCTTCAGCGTCTGTAAAGGAGGTGAGCTCACCACCTGAGTTATACTCCCTTTCGACCACAGAATCGCCGTTAGTCTCTCGAACGCAGTTTCCAGATAGATTATAGACCTTCTTTTCGTTCCAATAGACAACTCCCCTTTCATCCTCTCCTGATCGCTCGACTACCCGGCCGAGAAAGTCTTTCTTCTCGACGGTCGCTAAGTAATGCTTGTCATCTAACCAGCTGCGGACCTCACACTGTCGACCAAGAGCATCATAGTGGTAGCTCTTTCTGCGATCTCCCGTCTGCTCTTCAACCTTACGGCCTAGCGTGTCATAGCGGTAGCGGGTGACACACCCTTTCACATCAGTATGTTCAACCAAATAGCGCCCAGAGTATCGATAACTAGAAGAAGAAAGAAACTCATCATTTGCAGCAAAACGTTCCGTGGCCACAATTTGTCCAAGGTCATCATAGCCGTACCAAGTCCATGAGCCATTCACATCAATCTTTCGCTCTAGACTTCCACTTTTGTTATAGCGATAACTTTCTTTGGTCCCATTTGGGTAAAGTACACTGCTCTTTTGCCCCCGCAAGGTATATGTAGTTTTGGTCACCCCATCGCACTCATCCCTCTCCTCGATAACTCGATCGAATTGATCAAATTGCCGTGTTGTTCGAGTGCGCGTGAATGCTCCCTTTTCGATCTCACGAGGAGGGTGCCTTTTTTCGCAAACCCTTCCCAGCTCATCAACCTTGTAGAAGGTGGAAATCCCATGATCGTCTATTTTTTCAATGACCCACCCACAAAGATCATACCGCCAAGCAATATTCACGATTTCCCCAGTATCATAAACTTCTCGTTTCTCAGTCTTTCGATTCATTGCGTCATAGGTATACTGCGTATGATAGCCAGAGCCAACCAGCTCCTCCTCAATCAGGTTTCCCCTCATGTCATACTGAAAGCGAAAGAGTCGGCCTTCTTCATCCGTTCGACCTACCAAGCGCTTATTGGCGTCATAGGTCATTGTCGTCGCATAACAAAGCCGATCCTCTTTGTCATACACCGCACGACGTACTAGCTGATTCGCCTCATACTCCAGGCACTCCCTTCCTAATTGCTCCCCTGAGCGACAACGAGTCACAATTTCGAGTGCCTGGCCAAAACTTGCCAGTTCAGATGAGCGGGTGATGTGCTGACTACAGTAAGTTTCTACTTCCCCGTAGGACTCCTCCACGATTTCAATAATTGAACCCGATGAATCGTGCTGAAAGAAGGTCGCTTCCAGCAAAACCCCTTCCACATATGTCTTTTTTGCTGTGCGAAGAGTTCGACTATTTTCATACTCATAGCAGGTTAAGGGACCACCCTCCTCCTGCTCTGACAGCAACAGATTTCTTCCATCGTCGCTATAGGAATATCGACTCCAAGTGCTCTCGCGCGCCTCTGGGTCGCACCCAGTCAAGTTTCCGAATGTCTTTTTTTTAGTAATATTGCCCGCTTGGTCATACTGAAAAACCTCCGCCTGAATCACCTTCCCTCGACTGTCCTCGATATGCTTTTGAAGAAGCTGCCCCGCGGCATCCCACTTAAAAACTAAAGCATCGAAGACTCTTCGCAATCCACCTTTTCCCCTGTGGCGTTCCATGCGCAGCAGCTGCCGGTTTTGATTGAAATAGTAGTGCGTTTGGTAGCCATAGGCATCTTTGACAACCGTTTTGTCCTTGTGATATTCAAAGGTATACCAGGGGCAGCTTCTATCCTTATATAAAGGAGCAAAGAGCGTCGTAACCCGCCCCTTCCAATCATAGACAGCCCTAAACGAAGGATTATCTCCGTTTGAAATTGAGCTAGCCCGATACGTCTCCCAACTGAACCTCTCATCGTCGAACTTCGATTTCTCATACCCAAAGGTTAGGTCTGGAACACCCGTGC
>JBFIDQ010000182.1:0-6531 GCA_041603795.1 Chlamydiales bacterium | reverse complement strand
TGAGCTACTCCCCAGCTTTCTGTATAGCCGTGCTCGTCGCTCTCCCCTTCAGCCGCCCAGTCTCCGGGCCCCTGCTTTTTTTGAAACTATGCTAGCGATTCAAATCAGGTCAATTTGTCGCACTTCGCTGTTGAAAGGGCGAATTAAACAATGGACGTTGTTAAAAAAAACAGTCCACGCCTATATTCGCCAGAGTTCTATTCAGTGAACTCTAACCAATGGAGATGGTGATGAATAAGTTTTTTAACGGTGTCGGATTTGCGGCAGTGATTATGGCAGCGCAAGGCGGTTCTCTCTTTGCGGCTGAAGGCCAGTGTTCCTCTTTGGAGGTAAACCGGGTGTTTGTGCAAGGTGCAAGCAGGATTGCTGTTATTGAAGTGGAGCCAGAGGTGACGGTTGTATTCGAGGCTGACTACGCATGGCCTGCCGATCACTTTGTCGATGGGGTGTGGGTCCAACTCATCGCGGGTATCGATGGTCAGGGGGCGCAAACATGCGTTGCCCAAGGATTCGCCCTGGGTGGTCGTATTTGGGCCGAAGGGGGGGACGTCACTACCGGCCAAGCAACATTCGAGATTACATCTCCACAGGCCCCTGGGGACTACGACGTGCGGTTCCGCTATGCGGAGGCGTATTCTGCTTGGGAAGCCGTTCAGAGCTGGTGGGCTGTTGATGGCGAGCCTTCAGAAGAGGCGACTGTCGCTACGATTCGTGTGAACTGAGTCTTAGTTCAAATTGGCGGCGCAGAGCTTGGTAGAGAGGGGGGCAATCCCCCTCTTTTGTTGAATCGGACCTGTAAATTTTCATCCACCAAAAATAATATAGGCTCCCAGAGCAATCAGAGCGCCCCCAAAAAGGCGTTGTATGTAGGGCTGAAGGGTGACTAAACGTTGTCCCAACATGCCAGCGGAGAATAGCAGAGCGAGTAGTGTGAACCAGGCGCAAGTGACAGTTACTGCGGTGGCACCGTACAGCAATTGTATCCAGACAGGTTCGCCGGGCTCGATCATGACGGAGACGAGTCCGAGAAAGAACACTGTCGCTTTTGGATTGAACAAGTTGGTGATGAGTCCGTCTCGAAACGCCATCCAGGGGGTCACCTCGGGAACACTAGACTGCTGCTCGGGGTCACACGTGACACTTGCACTAACGCCGCGAATTCCCATAAAACAGAGGTAGCCGCCGCCAATAGTTCTGATCATGAGATAGGCAGTGGGGCTGTTTTGGATGAGCAAGCCAATGCCGACAAGGCAGTAGGTCATATGAGCCGTGATGCCTGCGGCAACGCCGATGGCAGATAGGACCCCGCTGCGGCGGGAGACAAGGGAGTGTTTGACGACAACGATCCAGTCCGGACCAGGACTCATACATCCTAATAAAATAAGAAGCGCAAAGGAGGCGAATTCGAATCGTTCGAGTTCCACTAGTCTTCCTCAAAGGTGTGTCGCTCCACCCATTCCTGCATCTCTCGATCTGCCGCACGTTTTGCCTCGTGGGCAAGCTCGCGCTGCACCTCGAATCGCTCGATGAAGCGCTCCACGGCCTGAAAAGAGGGGCGATATGTTTTCTTTAAGCTGGTGAAGCTCCACCGTTCTTCGCGCTCGGCTATAAAAGCGTGACAAAACTGCTGCATTTGCTCGCACAGCTCGCTAGCGCGTAGGTCAGAGGGGTCGTGCGCAGCATACCCTTCGAGGTGCTCCAGTGCTGCCTCGCATCGCTCTCCAGCTCTCTGCAGGTTTTCGGTGATTTCTTCCGTTGGACTCTGACCAAAAATAAAGCGAAGGATGCGGGTGGTGATGGGTCGCTCCCATGCCCGGAGGGCGATGTGAATGGAGTGGGCAATTTTTTCACTCGACTCAATTAGCGCTTCAAGTTTTGTCTCGAGTAGGTGTCCTCTGCTGCACTGTCTCGTTAAGGATTCATAGACCGTTACCTGATCAGGAAAGTGCTCGAGTATTGAAGTTATGAGGCTTTCTCGCAGCTGTGCGATGCGCTGCTCATCCTCACCATCGATTTCGTCAAGGAGATGGTCGATCTCGATCTTTTTCAACTTTAATTTTTTAATATGATCATCCTCTTCAAGAGGAGTTCCCACCCGACGCGCGGTCGCCTCGGTGAGCTCAGCCTCTACTCGGAGGCGATCATTCCAGAGCGTGTCGCGACGCTGAAAGGCGTCCTCTGCGCGCTTTAATTGTTCCTTGTTTGATCGGATCTTATTCATCAATTTGCCTTGCGTTTGCTCGGTCGATCTTTTATTCTCTCACTCTAGGATAGTAAGCTTCAACTTGTGAGGAAAGAAAAAAATGAATGAAATTACAGTTATGGGAAATCTAGGGGGAGACGCGGAGGAGCGTTTCACTTCTGATGGACAAAAAATGACTTCCTTTTCGATTGCATCAAATCGTAAGGGACGCGACGGTCAAGATGTTACTACGTGGTTTCGTATCACGCTATTTGGCGATCGTTTTCAGCGGATGGTGCCTTTTCTGAAGAAGGGATCGAGTCTGATCGTCTTTGGTGAGCTTCGCGTGGGCGAATTTGTGGGCCGCGATGGGGAAAAGCGGACGAGCTTGGATGTCACAGCAGATCGCATCGCATTTAGTCCATTTGGCCGCAGCCAGCAGGAAGGCGGACAGCAGCAACAGCAACAGCAGAGCTACAGCCAGCCTGTACAGCAGCAGCAACAGCAGCAGAGTTATGCTCAGCCTGCCCAGCAGCAGCCAGTGAGCCAAGGGTTCGTGCAGCAGCCAGCTGCTCCGCAGCCGGCGATGAGCTTTGCTGAAACCGGCGCCGCACCGGCTGAGTCGGGTGGTGGTGTTACGGATGACCCACTTCCGTTCTAAGTGGTTAATGAAAAATATCCCGGGACATGTTATGTCCTGGGGTATCTTTAACCACTATCTTATGAGTTTCTTCTATGCAACTTTCGACCTCCACTTTCCCCTCCCGAAAACTCGCTGACGCTCTTGTTCTTCCTTTTTGGCAGGGCAAGAAAAAGGCCGAGCCCGCTTCCATCGGGGGAGATTTTGCTGAGCTTCCAATTGCGCTAGGAGACTTCTCCGGAAAGAATGAAGAGGTTGCTCTCATTTACGGAGAAAAAGAAAAACGCGTGCTTTTGGTAGGTCTTGGACCTAAAAAAGAGGTTACGGTGGAGGCACTCCGCCGTGCCTATGCGGCGGCGGCAAAGGTGGCTCAGGGTAAAAATTGTACGTCTCTCAATGTCGTTTTTCCCGAAAAAACAATGAAGCCTAATGAGGTGGCACGTGGTGTAATGGAGGGAATTCTCCTCGCCAACTACACATTTGAATCGCTTAAAAAAAAGAATAAGGATTCTGCTGCTAAGCTGTTGACGAAGCTCAACCTCATTACAGGAAGTAAGTCGGCTCTCTCCGTCGCTAAGGAGAGCGTGAAGCTCTGTGAGGGGGTGAACTTGGCACGCGACCTGGTCAATGGCAACGCTGATGATGTGACGCCTCAGCATCTGGGAGCTGTTGCTCGGGGAATCGCGCGTAAATTTAAGAAAGTGACAACGACAGTCTTTAACAAAAAGCGGATTCAAAAGGAGAAGATGGGACTCCTTTTAGCGGTTAATCAAGGTTCACATAAGGAGCCTGCATTCATCATCGCACACTACAAGGGCGATCCAAAATCGAAAGAGCATACGGTGGTTGTGGGGAAGGGGGTCACTTATGACACGGGTGGACTCAACTTAAAACCTACGGGCTCCATCGAAACGATGAAATGTGACATGGGCGGAGCCGCCTGTGCTCTAGGAACGCTGCAAGCAGCGGCTGCCCTCGATCTAAAGGTCAATCTTACTGCCGTTGTTCCTGCAACCGAAAATGCAATTGATAGTCATGCTTACAAGCCGGGTGATGTCTACACGGGCTATAACGGGATGTCGGTGGAAATCGGCAATACCGATGCAGAGGGGCGTCTCGTACTTGCCGATGCTTTGGCCTATACGGTGAAAAAGTTAAGTCCAACCCGAATTGTCGATTTTGCGACGCTCACTGGGGCAATGGTTATTTGCTTGGGTGGCGAGGCAATTGGACTGATGGCTTCCGATGATAAGCTGGCCGATCAGTTGCTGGCTGCAGGTGGCGATACATTCGAACGGACCTGGCGCCTGCCGCTATACGACGAGTATAAGGAGCAGTTGAAGTCAGATATTGCCGACATCAGCAACACAGGGGGGCGTCCAGCTGGCTCCATTACGGCGGCACTGTTCCTTCAAGAGTTCGTAGGCGACACGCCGTGGGCGCACTGTGATATTGCAGGGACAGCCTATCTCGACAAGCCGCGGCGCTATCATCCGAAAAACGCCACCGGTATTGGTGTGCGGCTAATGATTAGCTTCCTTAAATCCCATGAATAATGGGCGTTGCTCCTAGGGAAATCGATGAATTTCGCTTTTTCTCACTTTCCCTGTTGCGCTAAAAAGAGGCCCTGCGCTATTGTTTAAGCTTCCTAACCGACAAGATCGGGAAGCGAACAGAAAGCCAACAAGAGAAGGCTGACGGGTTGTTTGACAGCAGAAGAATGGTTATGTGCACAACATAACACAAGTTAAAGTTTGTGGGTTTGTCACTTCGGTGATTAAGCCCTGTCAAGAATTTTTTTATTTTTTTATTGAGAATTTGATCTTGGTTCAGATTGAATGCTGACGGCGTGGATGAGGCATGCAAGTCGCACGAAACCTACGGAGCTTGCTCCGGAAAGTTTAGTGGCGAAAGGGTTAGTAATACATGGATAATCTACCTTTTACTCGGGAATAACAGTTGGAAACGGCTGCTAATACCGGATGAGGCACCCCAAGGCATCTTGGGGCTGTCAAAGCGGGGGACCTTCGGGCCTCGCGGTAGAAGAGGAGTCCATGCGATATCAGCTTGTTGGTGAGGTAAAAGCTCACCAAGGCTTAGACGTCTAGGCGGGTTGAGAGATTGACCGCCAACACTGGGACTGAGACACTGCCCAGACTCCTACGGGAGGCTGCAGTCGAGAATCATTCGCAATGGGCGAAAGCCTGACGATGCGACGCCGTGTGAGCGATGAAGGCCCTTGGGTTGTAAAGCTCTTTCGCTTGGGAACAAGAGACTAAGGTTAATAGCCTTGGAATTTGAGGGTACCAAGTAAAGAAGCACCGGCTAACTCCGTGCCAGCAGCTGCGGTAATACGGAGGGTGCGAGCATTAATCGGATTTATTGGGCGTAAAGAGCGCGTAGGTGGATAAGTAAGTCAGACGTGAAAGCCCGGAGCTCAACTCCGGAATTGCATTTGAAACTACTTATCTTGAGGGTAGGCGGAGAAGACGGAATTCCACGTGTAGCGGTGAAATGCGTAGATATGTGGAAGAACACCGGTGGCGAAGGCGGTCTTCTAGCTTATTCCTGACACTGAGGCGCGAAAGCAAGGGGAGCAAACAGGATTAGATACCCTGGTAGTCCTTGCCGTAAACGATGCATACTTGGTGTAGCCGGAATCAACCCCGGCTTTGCCGGAGCTAACGCGTTAAGTATGCCGCCTGGGGAGTACGCTCGCAAGGGTGAAACTCAAAAGAATTGACGGGGACCCGCACAAGCAGTGGAGCATGTGGTTTAATTCGATGCAACGCGAAGAACCTTACCCAGACTTGACATGATTCGGACCGGTACAGAGATGTACCTTCTCCATGAGTCGGATCACAGGTGCTGCATGGCTGTCGTCAGCTCGTGCCGTGAGGTGTTGGGTTAAGTCCCGCAACGAGCGCAACCCTTATCGTTAGTTGCCAACAGGTAATGCTGGGAACTCTGACGAGACTGCCTAGGTTAACTAGGAGGAAGGTGAGGATGACGTCAAGTCAGCATGGCCCTTACGTCTGGGGCTACACACGTGCTACAATGGCCGGTACAGAAGGAAGCGAAGCCGCGAGGTCGAGCAAATCCCAAAAGCCGGTCCCAGTTCGGATTGGAGTCTGCAACTCGACTCCATGAAGTTGGAATTGCTAGTAACGGCGGGTCAGCTACACCGCCGTGAATACGTTCCCGGGTCTTGTACACACCGCCCGTCACATCATGGGAGTTGGTTCCACCCGAAGTCGCTGACTCAACCGCAAGGGGAGAGGCGCCGAAGGTGAGGCTGATGACTGGGATGAAGTCGTAACAAGGTAGCCCTACCGGAAGGTGGGGCTGGATCACCTCCTTTTAAGGACAAGGGACTCCAGTTTTACTGGAGTCACCAGGTTGAACAAACTTTAATAAGTGCACGTCGTGTACATAGCCATTCTTCTGCTGTAACAAACAGCAGGTCGTTATTTGACAGACAAAGTGACTCAAAATGGTTACGTGAGTAGTGTACTACACATGCTCCACGTAACCGAAAATAAGAATCCTTAAGATTCAAGCTGGAAGGCTTGAATCTGAATTATGGGTAATAAACGGTGTTTGAATCTTCGAACACATGTGATTGACCAGAAAAATTTTTGGTTAAGTTATTAAGGGCTGCTGGTGGATGCCTTGGCATCAACAGGCGATGAAGGACGTGCTTACCTGC
>JBFIDQ010000181.1:0-6648 GCA_041603795.1 Chlamydiales bacterium | reverse complement strand
CTTGCCTTCAGCTTACTGTTCCCCCCTTCGGGCCAGTAAGGGACTTTCACCCTCTAGTTCGTTGCCATGCCGGGCACACCTAGAGGCCGTTGCTGCTGCCGCAGCAAAAACATCCGCACTACACAAACCGCATATTTCCGTCACAAAAACTTGTGGGTAAAAGTATGTTTCCGTCTTTGCGTCGGAAAAAATGGAATCATTCGCAAACTAATGAAAGAGGCTGTTTGAGGTTCGGGTCGTAGCTTTCGAGAGCTTCTTTTGGTTACACGCCTAACTTAAGGAGGGTCGACTCCAAGGCGAGTGAGAGAGAGTAAGAGCGTTGGATGGCGAGATTTCCCTCTCGGATAATCTCCTCTACGCGCGAGAGCGTAGGAAGCGTGCGCTTGCACGTGGAGGGCGGCAATAGAAGGTACTTTGGATCGACTCCGAGCTGCTCCAGGTGGCGGTCACGATACCAGTAGAGGAGCGTTGTGAAGAGCGATTCCGCCTCGCGCTGTCTCAAATGCGCTGCTTCTCCCTCTAGCTCCTTTTCCAAAGCCCCACGTTGCACAGCTGACAAGTCGCGATCCTTCAACAGCGCCTGTTTTTCTTCAAGAATCGCCTCCTGGCGCTTCTCTGATTCTTCCTGAATCTTGCGCGTCACCTTCTGAAGATCGCCATAGCGTACAGTGTCACCCTGCAGGAGAGCAATCAATGACTCATTAGCGACAGCATCTTTGTGTTCTGGAGCAAAGAGAATTTTGCGGCAACGCGAGAGGATGGTAGGCAGGAGTATCGCTGCATGATCCGTTACGAGGATAATCACCGTATCCTTCGCAGGTTCCTCGAAGGTTTTGAGGAGCGCATTAGCCGATGTCGGGAGCATCCGTTCCGCTTCCTCAATGATGAAGACTTTGCGGTCAGATTCATTAGGGGGAAGAAAAACTTCCTGTTGAAAGAGGCGTAGCGCCTCCATAGTATGCAGGGAAGCCTTGCCCTCAGGTCTTAGGATATGGAGGTCCGGGTGATTCCCACTCTGCAGCTTAGTCGCCTGCCCTAAGAGCTGTCCAGCGAACTCACGAGCGGCTTGCTTCTTTCCCACGCCAGAGGGTCCGGAGAAAAGAAAGGAGTGGCCCACCATTCCCTTTTCCATGATCTTTTGAAGGTAGTGCCTTACTTGCTCGTTTGCCATGCAACCTTGTCCGTGATTTCACGCAGTGCCAGAGCTAGGAGAGCTTCCTTAGGCTGACGCGCATCGAGCTGTCGTACCCGCTCAGGCTCTGCCTTGGCAAGAGCCAGAAAACCACTACGCACGCGGTGATGGAAATCGAGTCCAGCCCCCTCTATGCGATCACGCGCTTCCCCCAAGCGATCAAGTCCCTCGGCAGGTGGAAGATCTAAGTAAAGCGTCAAATCCGCCTTCTTTCCCCCACAAGCAAGCTCGCATTGGGTGGCTACCGCCTCTGGATCAAGTCCGCGCGCGTAGCCCTGATAGGCAATAGAGGAGTCATTGTAGCGATCGCAAAGAACGATTGCGCCCCGGTTTAGGGCCGGATGGATCACCTCATGGAGGTGCTGAGCTCGGACTGCCAAGAAGAGCTGCAGTTCCGCATATGGAGAGAGGTCATCGCGACCGTGCAGCAGCCACTCCCGTATCCTCTCGCCTAGCGCCGTGCCTCCCGGCTCCCGCGTCACCACCACCTCGTGGTGATCCGCGACCAGCTGCTTGCGCAAGCCCTCAATGAGAGTCGTTTTGCCAGCACCCTCTCCGCCTTCTAGCGTAATGAACATCGTCGCTCCTTAAATCTCGTCCGGAGAGCCCTCAATCTTCTGAATCGCAATCAGCTGATCATCATCCTTCAGATTGGTGAGCTTCACCCCTTGCGTTGCGCGTCCCATGATCCGCAGCTCTGATACCCGGATGCGGATTGTGAATCCTGTCGACGACATCATCACAACCCCGTCGCTATCTGTCACGCAGACAGCGCCCAGGACCATTCCATTGCGTTCACTTGTGACGATCGATCGAACCCCCACACCACCGCGGCGTGTCTGACGAAACTCTTCCACATTAGAGCGCTTGCCGAAGCCACGTTCGCAGACAATAAGAACCGTCTCGTCCCCATCGACCACCTCACAGCCAACCACAGCGTCATCAGCTTCCTTAAGTTTCACCCCACGCACACCGCGCGCCTGGCGTCCCATCTCACGAACCTCAGATTCATCGAAGCGTACTGCCATGCCCTGCCTAGTAAAGAGCATTACCTGCTCTTTCGGCTGACAAATTCGCGCCGCCATCACCTCATCGCCTTCATCAGGATTGATTGCCCAAACCCCTTTGCGGCGGGGATTGCTGAACGCAGAGAGGGCCGTCTTTTTGATGACCCCGTTGCGTGTAACCATCACGATCGTCGCATCACCCTCGAAATCCCGAACTCGCAACGTCGTCGCCACCTTTTCATCTTCGCGGAAATCTTCAAGAAGATTGACCAACGGCTTACCCTTCGAGCGCCTGGCGCCCTCAGGAATTTGCCACGTCTTCAGCCAGTAGAGGCGTCCAAGGTTGGTGATCAAGAGGAGATAGTCATGCGTCGACGCCACATAAATATCCTTAATTGCGTCGCCTTCTCGCTTCAGCGACATACCTGCGATGCCCGCACCACCACGGCGCTGCTCACGGAACGTTTCCGTAGGCATCCTTTTGATGTAGTCGTCTTCAGAGACCGTAATGATCATCTCCTCGTCAGCAATGAGGTCCTCCATATTGACCTCATGCTCCGCCGCAACAATCTGCGTTTGGCGTGGACTCTTATGCTTTGCCTGAATCTCCTCAAGCTCCCCACGGATGATGTCACGTACCATCTGCTCACTAGCTAGAATCGCTCGTAGGTGATCAATTTTCTTCAGGAGTTCATTGTACTCGCCCTGGATCTTATCGTGTTCCATGCCCGTAAGCTGGTAGAGACGTAGGTCAAGGACTGCAATTGCCTGTCGATCTGATAAGTCAAAGCGCTCAATGAGCGAGTCCTTTGCCAAGTCACGCGAATCCGAACCACGAATGATCTTTACCACCTCGTCGAGGTGGCTAATCGCCTTCAGGTAACCTTCCAGGATGTGCGAGCGCGCTTCCGCTTTCCGCAACTCAAATCGAGTACGACGACGCACCACCTCAATGCGGTGGTCTATCCATGCAGCGATCATTCCCTTTACGGTCATCGTCCGCGGCAACCCCTTATCGAGGGCGAGCATGTTGCAGCCAAAAGTGACCTGCAGGTCGGTGAACTTGTAGAGCTGATTGATCGTCACCTCTGGCATCTCACCGCGCTTCAGGTCGATGACTAGACAAAGTCCATCCTTATCCGACTCATCACGGATATCCGAAATGCTTGTGATCTGCTTCTTATTGATCAAATCGGCGATGTGCTCAATCAGACGCGACTTATTCACATTATAAGGAATTTCAGGAATCATTAGGCGTTGACGCTCACCTGGACCATCAAGATCTTCCACCTCGATTTTCGCCCTGAGGATCACCTTTCCGCGACCCGTATGATACGCCTCTCGTATCCCCCTGTGGCCACAAATGATGCCACCTGTTGGGAAGTCAGGCCCAGGCATGACTCCCAGAATCTCCTCAATCGACGTCGCCGGATTATCAAGCACTAGGATGGTAGCCTTAAGGAGCTCTCCCAGATTATGTGGCGGAATATTTGTCGCCATGCCCACCGCAATACCGGAGGAGCCATTGCTCAACAAATTAGGAAATTTCGCCGGAAAAACCGTCGGTTCCGTTCTCGTTTCGTCGTAGTTCAGGACATGATCGACCGTATCCTTGTCGAGGTCCTCCATCAGCTGCATCGACGCATGCGTCAGACGCGCCTCTGTATAACGCATTGCAGCTGGCGGGTCCCCATCGACCGATCCGAAGTTTCCCTGACCATCCACCAAACGGTAGCGCATCACCCAACTCTGCGCCAAGCGCGCCAGCGTCGGATAAATCACCTGCTCACCATGTGGGTGGTAATCACCCGACGTATCGCCGCAAATCTTTGCGCACTTACGGTGCTTACCCCCGACGGACAAATTCAGTTGCCGCATCGCGTAGAGGAGGCGTCGCTGTGACGGTTTGAGTCCATCACGGACGTCCGGCAGTGCCCGGGAGATAATAACTGACATCGAATAGCGAAGGTAACTCTCCTTCATCTCCTCTTCGATATTACGCGGTAGGATTGTCTCGTTTTCCGTATAGGACATCTTCTCTCTCCTAAATATCGAGGTTCTTTACTGAGAGCGCGTGCGTCTCGATAAACGCACGTCGTGGCGGCACCTCGTCCCCCATCAACATCGTGAACATATGGTCCGCTGCAATCGCGTCCGTCTGCGTCACCTGCAACAGAGTCCGTACATCGGGATCCATGGTCGTTTCCCACAGCTGGTCCGCGTTCATCTCACCCAGACCCTTATAGCGCTGTACTTCGAGGCCCTTTCGACCGTTCGTACGGAAGAAATCCACTAGCTCCTTAAGGGTATAGATCGGAGTACGCTCTCCCCCATCATCAACAAGCTCGAAAAGCTCACCATCAGCTTCCGCGTAGTTGCCAAGATCGAGGGAAAAAGCCTGCAGCTTTGTCCGCAGCTTTTCCACCACATCGTCCGGATAAAGTTCCGTACAAGGCAGACGTTTTGGATGAAATTCGCGCATTTCCGGAGTAATCTCTTCCGGGGGCATTCCTCCAAGTGATTCCTCATGGTGCAGCTTCTGCCTTTCTTCATCTTCTCGCACTAAAAGAGCAAACTCATCTTCCGAATAGACAAAGCGCTTCTCGTCACCGATCGTTACCTGAAAATGCGGGAATTGCTCGTTCTCATTTTTGCAATGGAGAAACTCTCGGAAAGGCACACCTTTTCGCTCGATTGCTGTAATCAGCTGCTCCACCTGCAGAATGTAATCCTTGAGCTGCTCACGGCGCTCCTCATTCAACTCACCGTCCGCCTCACTATGAACAGTGACGTCACTCATTCCCAGGTGGATCAGATAATTATCCATCTCTTTTTCCGAGTGAATGTACTGACTCTTCTTCTTTCGCGTCACTCTAAATAGTGGCGGCTGTGCGATATAGATGAAGTTGTTTTCGATCAGTGCCGGCATATAGCGATAAAAGAACGTCAACAGCAGCGTGCGGATGTGCGAGCCATCGACGTCAGCATCTGTCATGATGATGATTTTATGATAGCGAAGCTTCTCGAGGTCAAAGCCGTGAGATCCGATGCCACAGCCCAAGGCTGAGATCATCGTCCCCACCTCTGTGTTCTGCAACACCCTTTCAAGACGAGCCTTTTCCACGTTAAGAATCTTACCACGAATTGGCAGAATCGCCTGGAAGCGACGATCGCGCCCTCCCTTAGCAGAACCACCAGCCGAGTCTCCCTCGACAATATAGATCTCGCATTTTGCCGGATCCCTTTCCTGACAGTCGGTAAGCTTTCCAGGGAGCCTTGAGGAGTCGAGTACTGTCTTACGTAGCGTTAGCTCTCGCGCCCGCTTCGCCGCCTCACGTGCCTTAGCCGAAAGAATCGCTTTATCGGCGATTTGCCGTGCGATTCCCGGATTCTCATCGAGGTAGATGCTTAATTCTTCTCCGACGACTTGCTGCACAACCGTGCCCACATCGGAGTTGCCAAGCTTCTGCTTCGTTTGGCCTTCAAATTGTGGATTCGGCACCTTTACCGAGATGACTGCTGTCAGTCCCTCACGCATGTCCTCGCCCGTCACCGAAAGCTTGTCGCTTTTGAGGATGTTTTTTGTCTTGATGTAGGAATTGAGAACCCTCGTAAGCGCTGTTGAGAATCCCGTAAGATGGGTACCCCCGTGCTTTGTCGAGATGTTGTTCACGTAGGGATAGATCGTCTCTTGATAGCCGCCATTCCACTGCATCGCCGCTTCAAATTCGATTGGCCCATCATCGCCCTCGCGAACCCCATGAAAAACGATAGGATCTTTGAAAACGACTTCCTTATTTTCATTGAGGAAGTTTACGAAGGAGCTCAGCCCTCCCTCATAGCAGAAATCGACGTCTTCTTTCTCTGTTGAGCGCTCATCGCGAAGAAAAACATGAATGCCTCTATTGAGAAAGGCCAGTTCTCTTAGGCGCGATGCTAGCGTATCATAATCGAACTCCAGAACCGAAAAGATCTCATCATCCGGCCAGAATGTTACCCGAGTTCCACGCTTTTCTGTCTCTCGCAATTCCTTCAGAGGTATGCTCATCCCACCCCGCGAGAAGGTGATTCCGTAAGCCTTACCGTCCTTGTAGACCTCCACCTCGAGGGTCTTGGAGAGAGCATTCACACAGCTCACGCCGACCCCGTGAAGACCTCCGGAAACCTTATACGTATCCTTGTCGAATTTACCGCCGGCGTGAAGAATGGTCATCACAACCTCTATCGCAGTAACATCACGCCCCTGCTTTTCCGACTCCTTTGCATGGCGGCCAATAGGAATACCACGGCCATCATCTTCTACTGAGACGGAGTTATCCGGGTGAACGATCACAGTGATGTTGTTGCAGTGGCCCGCCATTGCCTCATCGATACAGTTATCGACCACCTCATATACTAGGTGATGAAGGCCGCCTTTATTCGTGTCGCCAATGTACATGCCAGGACGTT
>JBFIDQ010000180.1:0-6669 GCA_041603795.1 Chlamydiales bacterium | reverse complement strand
TGAAGCTCCCTCTGCGCGACTCTGCGACCTTCCCGTCTCTGCGTTAAACTTATTATTAATGTATTACGTTCGATTCGGGATAGCGATTCTAGCTGCCCCACCAGAAGATGAATAATTGTTACGACACGATTACCCTGCGGCACCACCTTCTAACCATGAATATCGTCATCTTTTTGGACAAAAATCAAGGCATTTATAGCACAAAAAGTGACAAAAATCAGGGTTACCGCTCTCCACCCCCCCATTGCCTACTGAATCGTCTCCATTAACGTCTCAGGCAGGTCATACAACTGTATTCCGTAGTCCAATGTTTCTAAGAAATTTCCACGCAACGTGATATTAAAATGAACGGGGCGCCCCTTCTCGAACTCCGGATTACGCCCCTTCATCTCGACACGCACCTCCACCTCCTCGGCACTCGCACTGTGCACAAGAAAAACAAGGCTATCGTAGTGAAAATCTGACAGCAACAGGAGCACCAGATCCATCCCAGGCTTTTTTAGAAAGCCGTAGTCACTCGCAGGAATGTAGCGGAGGACACCTGGGCCGTTGGTGGCGAGAGTGCCACGATTAATAAAGAGGCTCCCCTCTCTGACAGTTAGAGGTAGGACTCCGCTCACCGACCCCGTCGCCTGAAGATCGCTAAAGGGGAAGAGGCGCGACAGCGCAACCCGTTCCACTTCGAGAGGAAACTCCGATTGATCCATTTTTTGTGGATTGACAACGACCTCATCCAGGTATACCCGCCCCGTACCAATGGGCCAAAGGGCTTCCTCTATGAGAAGAGTTTGCGGATCGACCAGTTGAAAGGTGAGCTCCCCCTCCTTAAGTAACCCCAATGGATCAGTAAGCTGCTCCATTTTCACCCGCTGATGTGGCGGCGTCGAGAGTGGAATAACTTTGTCGAAGGTTGTTCTGGTCGAGATTCCATTGACCTCCACGGCACCGAGCTCAATTGAAAAATCATCAAGTAACAGATCCCCTCTGCCGGAGTCATCAAATTCGAGGTGTAGGCGATCGAATCGATCGCGTACGGTCATTCGATAAGCCGAAGGGCCCACCTCCCCTTCGATCTCGAGGTAGGGGAGAATTTCGGGCAAAACCGTAAGTTCGGTAGGAAGCAAGCGCAGTTTCTGAGCTAGAAACTCGTGTGAAATGGTGGCGTTTTCAATGGAAACAAGGCTCCCAGCAGTAATGTTTCGGAGCTTTGTTTGGGTAAGGCTGACCCTCTCGATCTCATATGTGATGTTTTTTTGAAATCCATAAACAGATAATTGCTTCTGAATGACCCTGTCAATTAGCTCCTTTCGCGCCAAAAGAAGGAGTATTGTAGAGAGGAAAAGGAGGGTGAGGAGTCGTCGCAGCATATAAAACAGGGTATCTAAGAATTCCTGCTGCGTCAAGAAAACCGCTAACCGCTGACGATTCAAGAGGTCTTCAATTTAAAGAGTTGATATGCTAAACTTTCTACCAGATTTGGGGACCCAACACCTATGAATGCTCAAAAACTTCTCATCGGATTTACACTCCTTTTGTTCGCTTTTATCGGCATAAAAGCGGTTCAAAAGAAGAAGAGTGATTCCGCGACTCCCGAACCGCAAACGATCGAGGTTTTAGTCAGTCTCGAGGACGAACCCCAGGAGCCTCAAGCGATTGTACCACGATCTGCTGACGGGCTACCTAGCGCGAATCGAATTGCACTACTCTTCAATATTGGCGAACCAAAGCTTCCGTTCGTCGAAACCATTCGCTATTCGAGTCGCGCAAGTTGGCAACCTGGGCGCGCTGCTTGGGTGGCGGACTACGCTCGCCATTTCGAAACCTCCCGTCACTTCATTGCACGCAGCCTGAATGGGAGAGCCGACTATCTCAACCAGAAGGTGAATAACGGCGACCATTTTAATGTGCTTCGCAATGATCGCGACCTCTCTTTTTACCTTGTCGTCGACATCACACGATCGACCTTATGGTTCTATGCTCACGATGGCGTCAGAGACGAACATACGCTCCTGAAGAGCTATCAGGTTGGACTGGGCCGCCCCGATGAAAATAAGACATCCGGACTCCTCACTCCACTCGGCAGCTATAGCCTAGGGGATCGCATTGCGACCTATCAACCGGGAAGGATGGGCACGTTCAATGGGGAACCAACAGAGATGATTCGGGTCTTCGGCACGCGATGGATCCCCTTCGAAAAGGCTCTTGCCAATGCGACGGAGCCAGCTCGCGGTTTCGGCCTTCACGGGGTGCCATGGGAATTCGATGAGGCCTCAGGGGAGCTCACAGAACGCCCAAGCTGCTTGGGAGAGTATGAAAGCGACGGGTGCATCCGATTGGCCACACAAGATATTGAAGAGCTCTTTGCCATCATCGTTACGAAGCCAACAACCATCGAAATTGTCCGCGACTTTCACGAGGCTCGCCTCCCCGGACGCGAAGCGGAGCTGTAAGAAGGAAACAATTTGGATATCCTGCCGCACGAAAAACAGATTGTCGACTTCGAACGCACCATCGAACAGTTTCGACAGAAAAAAGGGGACGATCCTCACTGTTCCAAAGAACTCAAACAGCTGGAAAAACAGCTGGAAGAGCTTAAAAAGAAAATCTACTCGTCTCTTAGTCCTTGGGAACGAGTGACCATCTGCCGCCATCCGGCACGCCCTCATACCACTACCTACGTTAGCGAGATCTGTGACACATTTGTGGAGCTGTTTGGCGACCGCAACTATGCCGACGATAAGGCCATCGTTGGTGGACTCGCCCGTATTGGCGAGATGAAGTGTGTGTTGATCGGACAGCAAAAAGGCAACGACACGGAGAGTCGGGTCAAGCGCAACTTCGGGATGCTGCAGCCGGAGGGATTCCGAAAAGCGCTCCGCCTCGTCAAACTCGCAGAGAAGTTCAATCTACCAGTCGTGTCACTTCTGGATACCCCAGGAGCCTTTCCTGGTCTCGAAGCAGAAGAGCGCGGGCAGGGCTGGGCGATCGCCATGAACTTGCGCGAGTGGTCGCGACTCAAAACTCCCATCATCATTGTCGTCATTGGCGAGGGCTGTTCTGGCGGCGCTCTGGGAATGGGGATAGGCGATAGAATTGGAATGCTAGAACACGCATACTACTCCGTCATCAGCCCAGAAGGCTGTGCATCGATCCTATGGAAGGATGCCGCAAAAAACCAACAGGCGGCGGCAACACTAAAACTCAACTCCGAAAACCTGGCTGAATTCGAAATCATCGACACGATCATTCCAGAGCCCCTCGGAGGAGCGCATCACGACCCGCAACAAGCTTGCCAAGATGTGAAAAACTTTATTCTCTCTAGCTGGAAAGAGCTACAGGATACGTCCCCTGAGACCCTCGTAGCAAATCGCTATGAGAAATTTCGTAAAATGGGACGCTATGAGGTAGCACCCAAATGAAATACTTGCTTCGCATTGCCTTTGAAAGCCGGCGCCACCTGGCACTGATGCTCATCACCTTTGCCGCGATGTGCCTTTTGACAATCGCAACGCAACTGGAAATGTTTTCCCTCAAAATCATGACGAGCAAGGGGGCTGATGCATTCGAGTTGTTCGCAGAAAGAGATGGTAACGATGTCGTCTCTTCGGAGGAGATCACGCGGGACAGCATGGACCAGGCGTGGCAGCAACTTGACCACAACAAGAGTGGTTCGGTCACGCGCAACGACGCGCAAAAATACCTAGCACGCCACAAGAAGGAAAACTACATCGACCAGGCTGTGGGGTGGCTCGACAAGCACCTGGCTATTTTGCACAATTTATACGCTTTGGGAGGCATGCTCCTTGTCATCGCAGTCTTTAAAGCGGTCGCCCTATTTGCGCAGCGCTTTACTACGCGACTGGTCTCCATCAAGGTGAGCCGTGACCTGCGGCAACGTTATTTTGAGCATATTCAATCGCTACCCATGGCGTTTTACCAGAAATACAACATTGGAGCGCTCTCCTCGCGCGTGGTGACGGATGCGCTGGTGATCGCGGAGTCCATCAACTTTGGATTGGTTAACTATCTACAGACGCCATTCCTGGTCATAACAACACTTATTCTCTGCTTCATGACCTCATGGGAGCTCTCCCTCATCATCTTCCTCGGACTCCCCGCCGTTTGTGGTCCCATCTTCCTCCTCGCATCCCGCATCAAACGGGTGGCTCGTCAGATCCAACGCAACCAGGAGCGCTTTACCTCGGTCTTAATTGACTTCCTACGTGGGGTGCAAACGGTAAAGATGTTTGCTATGGAAGCATTTTCTATGAGGAAATACCGCGAGCAAAATGAACAGATGGCGCGACTGGAGACGAAGTCCGCTCGCTATGACTCGGCTGCACGCCCTGTAACCCATGGCATGGCCACGATCGTCCTGGCAATGGTCCTTTTTTATGGCATCTATATTCTCCATATGAACATCTCGCAGTTGCTCTTTTTCTGCGGACTCCTGCTCATGTTCTACGAACCCCTTAAAAAGTTTGCCGAGCAAAATACGTACATTCAACAGGGCATCGCCGCGGCGGAACGCATGTACGAGGTACTAGAAATTCATCCGGATATCGAAGACAGTCCAGATGCGCAACCGCTACTTGATTTCAATTCGACCATTGAATTTGACCGTGTTTCATTCCGATATGACGACCAGTGGGTCCTCCAAGACCTCTCCTTTACGGTTCGTAAGGGGGAAACGGTAGCCATTGTGGGACCAACAGGAGCTGGCAAATCGACCATCGTTCAGCTTCTCCCGCGCCTCTACGAGCCGCAAAAGGGGACCATCCGTATCGACGGGAAACCGCTCGACGCCTATACGCAAAAATCGATCCGTGAGCAAATAGCTTTTGTCCCTCAAAAGCCGTTTCTCTTTCTTGATACGGTACGGGAAAATATTGCATTCGGTCGCGACTTCCCTCTTGAGGAGGTGCAGGAGGCTGCTAAGCGGGCACATGCGGATCGCTTTATTGAACAGCTCCCTCAGGGTTACGACACGATGTTGATGGAGGCGGGACGCAATCTTTCAGGTGGACAGCAACAGCGCTTGGCGATTGCTCGAGCTCTCGTTAAGAAGGCGCCGATTCTCGTTATGGATGAGGCCACCTCCTCACTCGACAACATCAGTGAGAACCGCATCAAAACGGCCATTGAATCCCTTCGGGGCGACGTCACACAGATCATCATTGCACACCGCCTTTCCACGATTGAGAACGCAGATCGCATTCTCTACCTCGACGAGGGCAAGCTTATCGCCTCGGGAAGCCGTGCTGAGCTGCTTGTCAGCTGTCCCCCATTCCGTGAAATGTGGGAAATGCATCAGTCAACTACGACCACGAAGCTCTAAATCTACAAGAGTCCGGCCTTCTGAAATCCCTCCTTGAGAGGGCCATTTTCTGGCTTATCGAAGGCGCCATCACCTTGAAGCCATTTGACGTAGTTCTTGGGAACTTTTTCCAGAGGTGTCCCCTGGTGCTTCCCGAACGGCATTGTGGCTGGCGGAGCGCTGTCAATTGCTTTTGCTGCATTCAGCAGCTCATAGGCCATCTCAATGGAAAGATCATCAAGCATTGCCATGGTCACCTTATGAAGAACCATGACATCATCGAGCGCCCGGTGGGCATTGTTCTGTTGGATATCAAAAACTTCGCGAAGGTACTGTAGGGCATGGCGCGGGAGGTCGCGGCGATAGCGCCGAGCCCACTTAAGCGTATCGAAGAAGCGCCACTCGGGCAGCGGCTTTTCACTGCGCGCAAACTCTTCGCGAAGAAAGTGAACATCAAAGCTGTCGTTATTATGCGCAATCAACACCGTCTCACCGGCACAAAACTCAGTGAAAGGCTCAATGATGTCACAAAAAAGAGGCGCATCGGCAACCATTTCATCCGAAATTTTGTGAACAGCGGCTGCCTCCAAGGGAATTGGACACTGCGGGTTCACGAGCTGACAGAATGTCTTGTCACGCTCAGGATCGTACGCAGCGATTTCCACCACACGATCGACCTTTGCGTTAATACCAGTAGTTTCTGTGTCATAAAAAATAGGGCGCCAGGCCATTACTTCTCCAAATCTTCAGGTCCAAAGGAATCCGGTAGCAGTTCCGTGATGGACGTCTCACGAAGAATATGCCCCTCTTCATTACAAATGTACACAATAAGGTTTGGTGCAAATTCACGCAGCACCTGCCGGCACCCACCACATGGAGTTCCGCCACCATTGGTCACTACAGCAATCGCAGCAAATGCACGATCCCCGTGACTGACCGCCTGGTACACAGCACTGCGCTCGGCGCAGCAGGTAAGTGGATAGGAGGCGTTTTCTACATTCACACCAGTATAAATTTTACCAGAGGTGGTCAGTAGCGCTGCACCCACCTTAAACTTTGAGTACGGAACATAGGCATGCTGCTGCACTTCACATGCGCGCACAACCAGCTCTTCTTTTGTATTTTCTTCATTCATAGGCCAACGAGGATACCCCACCCGAGCTTTCTTTCACAGGTCAACCAGGAAAGCCCAGGGCAATCGCATTATGAGTATAATTTTAATAGGGAGCTCAAGAAGTTCGATATAAACCTTAAGCGATTCTCTCGCAGGAGCTTGTGAGTGATTTCATTTTTTTTCGACGCAAAGGCGCTGAGGCGCAAAGGTACGCAAAGAGGAGCGTTTGGTTATTAGC
>JBFIDQ010000179.1:0-6675 GCA_041603795.1 Chlamydiales bacterium | reverse complement strand
TAGACGACTTCAAGCAGCGCATCACTGACGTCATCGCAGAAGGCGAGTTGCAGTTTTTCGAGAAGCTTGTCGCTGAGTACGAGACAGAGCACGGCACCTCCACTACTGAGCTTGCCGCAGCACTAGCCAAGATGGCACAGGGCAAGACTCCCCTCATCATCAAGGAAAAAGAAGCTCCAACTCGGGAAGAGTGGAGTGTCAAAAAGGACCGACTCGACCAGCGTAGTCCACGAGGGCAGGGTACGGAACAAGGGATGGTCCGCTACCGCATAGAAGTTGGTAAGAGCCACCAGGCCAAGCCAGGAAACATCGTTGGAGCAATTGCTAACGAAGCCGGCGTAGACGCCAGAAGCATCGGCAAGATTTCTATGTTCGACGACTACAGTACCGTTGATCTTCCAGAAGGCATGCCGAAGGAAATCCTCCAGCACCTCAAGAAAACGTGGGTAGCGGGACAGCAACTAAGAGCTTCCAAGGTTGATGGTGATAAGGACTTCTTCCACATGAAAAAGAAGTTTGGTGGGCGACCCGCTCATCGTGGCAAGGCAAGAGCTGGGCGCTAGTCCCTCTTGCAGCGTAAGGCGCTCTGAGGTAAAAAGGCGGCATGACGTCGACCTTATCCCTCAGCACCGAAGCCATCGAAAAATTCTACCGTGAGGGCCCAGTTCCACTGGGTCCTCACGATAAAACAAGTCAAGCCCACCCCCTCATCAACAACTACCTCGATGCGATCTGTTTCGGAGCGCATTGGGAGGCTATCCCTATGGGACAGCGCCTACTCGCCTACGACAGGCTACCAGAGGCTCTAAAGCCTGACCTCTTGAAACATCAGGTACTCCTCGGCTTTCTAAATACCAAACCGGATGACCTAGAAAAGCTCAAAGACGACAAGAACGTGCTTGCCCCACTTATTGCCTATATGAAAGGCAAAACACTAAGTGATGACGAGCTCAAAAATGTTGGCGATCCGCTCCTCGCAAAGCAGCTCACGATCTGGCAAAGGGGATCGGACCTAAAAATAGAGAGCCCAGCTCCGTTTTTTCCGATCAGCTGGAAGGGTGAGGCGTGCACAACGAAAAAGCACCAGGCGCTACTCGTTGATGCGATTGATATCGATTGGAATGAGGTGCTTCGCCCGGACCTACTCCTTCTTTTCCCTGACGACGCCACGCTCTGGCATTGCCTGCAATTCGACCCAATTTACGAAGCCCTCACTAAAAAAACTCCCTACCGCGTGCTCACAAGAGTGGGAGAACCGCTCCCCTGGAAACCAAAGGAAATCGTCTGCCTCACCAAGCGAGAACCATGGGCGCACGCTGCTAAGGATCTGCTGGCGGCGTTGCATAGTGGACCAGAAGCCTGGGAGGCCTTGGGCATAAAGCTATACCTCCAGGAGCGCGCAAGAATTCTTGGGAGGTCAAGACTGCCAGCTTTAGCGCGACGCCATGGTACGGGCTTTCCGTCCTGGCAAGCCTACCTAAAAAAACTCGACCGTATTGCGCCAAGGCGTAAATCCAGTCGCAAAAAACCATTAAACATTGTGCATGTTGTCCCAGGCATCCACGATGCCCCATCTCCTTCAACAACGCTCCTACGGGCTCTTTTGGTCGATGCCGACCACAAAAAGGTGGAACAGTCGGTATTTAGTACGGAAGCTGGAACACTTTCACCCGGCGACTACCCGTGGCCACCAAGAGCATTTGAGCACAGTATAAAAGCGGGGGAGAAGCGCCTGAAACAGATCCGTTCAACAAATACCACGATTTATTTAGCATCCGGAGAGTCAACTAGCCTCCAAACCGCAAATGAGATCGCCACCCAAATACAGGAGAAGGCGGCACAGATCGTCGTCTTTCACAGTAATGATGCGCTCAGCCAGATGATTGCGTGCATGACGGATGCGCCGCACACGGTGCGGCTCACAGAAGAAAAGGTGTCGAAGCCGTTTCCTTTCGACTGCGCTCTACCGCCAGACCCACTAACACTAATGGAAACCTTGCTGGCTATCCCTCGCTCACCAAAGGCCAAGTAGTCGCCACCAGGCCGAGCCTACGGTCAGCCAAATTAGAATATTCACCACGCTACAGGCTAAACCTACCCCCCACCAGCGGCGCAGCGAAACAAAACGCGCTCCGTAGAAAATGGGGGCGGGTCCGCTGCTATAGTGAGTAAGCCCACCAAAAAGGTTGCTGAAGAAGGCAAGGACAAGCGCCGCTAGCGCCCCTGGCGTCCCGATAGCGAGCGCTGCGGTCAAAAAGGCCGCATACATGGAGCTTACATGCGCGGTGTTACTGGCGAAGAGGTAGTGCGTGTAGAAATAGACTAGCACAAGCACGAGGAATCCACCCTGCCAGCTCATTCCGGCAACAACACCCCCCATTTCACCGCTGAGCCAGCTGAAAAAGCCAAACTGTTTTAGGTGTGTCCCCATGGCGACAATGCCAGCGAGCCAGAAGAGAGCGTCCCAAGCTTTTGTCTGCTCCAAGCAATCTTGCCAAGAGAGCACACCTGTGATCATGAGGATACCTAGTCCGAGCAACGCAGCGATGGTGCTGTTGACACCGATCCATGGTCCGAGCACCCAAAGTACGAGCACGAAAAGAAGGGTGAGGAGCATGGTCCATTCAGGGCGACTCATCGAACCCATTTCCTGCAATTTTTTACGTGCCAATTCTGGTGCATTTGGGGTCTCAGTGACCTCCGGCTTCATCAGCTTAAAAACAAACCAAGGGATAAATGCTAAGCTAACGAGTCCAGGTACGGAGGCCGCCACCGCCCACGTGGTCCACGTGATTTCGATGCCCTCCATGGCCGCTGCATCGACCGCAATGGGGTTTGCCGCCATCGCCGTAAGGAACATGCCGCTTGCAATTACAGCCCCTTGAAACGCCGTGATCGTTAGGAACCCCTTGAGGCGATCCAGTTTTTTCCCCGGGTATACCTCTTCGAAATTATGCGCTAGAGCCATAATAACGGGATAGACGATCCCTCCCGACCTAGCTGCCAAGCTAGGAATAAACGGCGCCATAACCAGCTCACCGCCGAGCATCCCATAAGCAATCCCAATGGTTTTTTTTCCCAAAAAGCGAAGGAAGTGATACGAAACCCGCTCGGCCAATCCGGTCTTAATGAGACCATGTGCAATGAAAAAAGCGATCGGAATGAGCCAAATTTGATACTTACCAAAAGCGGAAAAGACCTGGCTGGCCGTAAGCGTGTTTGTCATCGCGCACGCAACCATCCCCAAAAGAACCACCGGACCCACCTGCAAAGGCCTTACAATAATGCCAACGATGGTCGCCACAAAGATAGCAAAGAGGTGCCAAGTCTGGTCCGTTAGCGCCGCAGGGTGGGGGGCCATCCAGATCGCCAGGCCAACAAAAATAGAGATCAAAAGGGGTACTGGACGCGCCCCTTGCATGGGTTCAGCCGACACTTCACTTCCCTCGCAATTAAAGGGAACATTGTCACCTATTTACCGTTTACAAGGGAAGAGAAAATCCAGCAGGCAAATTACAGTTAACCCATCAAAACGCCCTGAGACCTCATCACCTTTTGTTGTAGCCTGTGTACTCTGTAATAGGGGCCTTACGAGAATACTTCTCAAGAGTCTGAATCAATGGACGCGCCTCGCTAGGTACAGGCACATTTCTTTTGAACAAGATCTCATGGGAGCGAAGGTCCTCCTTATTGTAAAAGGACGCATTGGCTTCGCGGTCTTCCCAAAGCCATCCTCCTTCAAAGGCGGCTCCTGCGAAAAGTCCTTTTGAGCGCGAATAGGCCAAAATTGCGGTTTCAGGTGAAAATTTAAGCTCACCATCTCGTCCAAATGGACCCGCAGCAACCGATAGATCCCCCCCAATGCGAAAGCGTGAGCGATCCAGTATTTCCATGCCTTTCCTGTTCATAATCAAATAAATCGTGTCGACAGCTTGTCCGCCGAACTGAAAACCAAAGCTTCCCTCGCCTGTTTTCACGAACGCAGGAGCACTCCACTCACCCGTTTTTTCGTCCCTTGCCAAGGCAACACCGTGTCCACCTCTAGCACCGAAAATAAAACCAAACTTATACTGACGCATAATGATGATCCCGCGGGCCTTTTTAATCAGATCCTGGGGAATCTTTGTGTCGGCAGCTTCCATAGTCTCTCTTAAGTATTCATCGGCATCAAAAATACGCTGACGCAGTTCCTCGTGGCTTGCCGCATTGACAGAAGCACCAGCAAAAAGGGTCCCGATTAATACTAGGGTAAATGCAAGTGAGCTCTCTCTCATCCAAGCAAACATAGAACGCTCCTTATAGATAAATTAGTTCCTTAACTTGATTTTATTGTAGGACCGAAGAAATGTCAACTAAATATTTTACATCACACTAAAACTGTGGCGTTTTGCCTCTTAGCGCAGTTTCCTAAAACAGCAGAAAGAGGGCTCCAAGCCATACGCCTGATGCGATAAGGGTCATGATGCAGTAGCCCATGATGTCACGCACCTTGAGACCGGCAATCGCCAGGAGGGGAAGTGCCCAGAATGGCTGCGCCAAATTGGTCCAGGCGTCGCCCCAGGCGACGGCCATGGCCACCTTTGGAAGGGCCACACCGAGTTCCTGTGCGGCCGGAATAACAATCGTAGATTGCACGGCCCATTGTCCGCCTCCAGACGGAATAAAGAGATTGACGAGTCCGGCACTAAAAAAGGTGAAAAGTGGAAATGTGGTTTCATTGCTGATAGCCACAAACGCCTCTGACAAAACCACTGCCAGCCCGGAGCCTGTCATTACTCCCATGATTCCCGCGTAAAAGGGATATTGGATGAGAAGTGGTCCAACTTTTTGTCCGGACTCCATTACAGCTTGAATAAAATTTCTGGGACGTCCATGCAGCAAAATGGCCAAGAAGAGGAAGCAAAAATTCATGGTGTTGAGGTTGAGATGAAAGTCCCCAGCAAACACTCTAAGGCCAACGTAGAAAAACCCGAGGCCGGCGATGAGAATGGACACCAGCCGACTATTTTCCAGTTTTTCCGCCGGCGTATTTGCAACAGGCACCGTCTCAGCCCTTTCGTCTTCAGCAATCTCGACGTGGCCACTATCCCCTTGGCTCATGAAATAATTGAGAGTGGGCAAGATAAAAAAGAGTCCAGCTAAAGCCGCCCAGTTAAGAGGCGAGAAAATGGTCTGACTCAATGGAATGAGTCCACCCATCAACTCCTGTGAGAAGTTACCCTCGGTAGCTAGGAGAAGTGGAATTGATCCGGAGAGTCCCCCGTGCCACACGAGAAAGCCACTGTAGCCAGAGGCAACAAGAACGCGGTAATTGACCCCCGGAACAGTCTTATTCATCTCACGGCAGGTAAACGCCGCTACAACGAGTCCGAATCCCCAATTCACCCAACAAGCGACAAAAGCGATGAGCGTGCAGAGGACGACAGCCTGTCCCGGTGTCTTAGCTAGGCCAGTAAGAGCTCTCAACAACCCCTGTACGGCCTTCGTTGTGGCGAGCACGTATCCACTAACGAGGATCATCACCATTTGCAGTGTAAACGGCATGATACCCCAAAATCCCTCACCCCAATAGGTCACCATCTCAGCGGGGGTAGAGCTCGTGAACCCAAGACCCAGTCAGATCACCACAAAAGTAAGCAAAGCTGCAATGAGGAAAGGATCTGGGGTATACCGACGCATCAGTCGATCAAAGAAGAAGCCTAGGCGATGGAACATAAATTTTCTCCGGATAGCAACCAAGTGTATCGCACTTAGTGCGAAGCGTCAACGCAAGATAAGCCAGAGAACGTGACACAAAGTGCAAGGCTCGCTTTTTTGCAACTGAGCGCACCTCCAAAAACCAAAGAAATAAAATAATATATATTGTAAAAATTCACGAACCCGAATAATATTCCTCTTCACTAACTGAGATTAAAAACTTAACTAATATACTCAACAATCCTAACCAAAAGGAACGCGCATGTCTTTTCCACCACAGTACTCCAACTCATCTGCCCCACCGCCACCCTATTATGCGGAATCGTCTTCTCCAGCATCCACCACGGCCCCAAAAAAATTCATAAAGGTCAATGGCTTCATGACCAGAAACCCTGAATACCAGAAATGGCAAGGGAGTCGGGAACAAACAGCTGTAGAGCTTCCAGCGGCCGCTCCTGCAATGGTGTGTAATTTATCGGAATTCAACGCTCTTAATAAAGCTTGCGTGGAGGAGAGAGTCCAGAAGCTAGAGCTTGCGCCGTCGACCGAGATCACCATGGAGATCATGAAGGAATACCCGAAACTTGAAGAGAGAATAGGCGTAAGCTTCGAGGGTTGGAGGGATGGACTCGGCAAATTATTTGCCAAGCATGGCATTCCAATGGGGCTAATGAACAATTTTCTTGTTTTCGAACAGTTCGATGGGATCGAAGTCATAGCAGACGATAGTGGCTCCATGGGAGAACTTACCAAACTGAAAAATCAAAACGGTCAGGTCCTTAGGCGTTGGGACGAGCTCAAAATGCGGCTGCTACAGATGATCGAGGTATTCGCCTATATACCCAACTCTTCCATAGAGATTCGCTTCCTTAACGACCCAAGAAAAATTGTACTACAGCACGGTAAGGAAACACCAGAAAACTTTTATGAGGTGGCAGAGCAATTAATCAATATGACCTTCGCCAAAATTCCTTTGCG
>JBFIDQ010000178.1:0-6679 GCA_041603795.1 Chlamydiales bacterium | reverse complement strand
TTCCTTTGCGTTCCTTTGCGGACTCCGCGCCTTTGCGTTAAAAAAAAATGCAATAAACTTGACGGGATACTAGCAATCTTTGAGAACGCGCTGATTGCGGGAGCCTTATTGCGGTACGCCTGTAAAAAATCGTAGATCCATTTATGCGGGTGAAACGGAAAACGGTCGCTTGGGCTGTTATCCTTTGATGACGAGATGAGGTTTTAATCGTGCGACTCGTTTTGCTAAACCTGCCTCTTCAACTGCTTCAACAACGGCATCCACATCCTTATATGCGTCTGGCATCTCTTCAGCGACGGTGCGTTTGGAGCTCGCGCAGACGATGACCCCTTTCCCGGCCATATGTTGAAAAAGATCAACTCCTCTCCACTCTTTGGCTGATTTGATGCGGCTTCTAGCTCTCCCAGCTCCGTGACAAGAACTACAGAAGGTTGAGGGATTACCCATTCCTGCCATGAGGTGACTGGCACGAGCCATGTCACCTGGAACAAGAACAGGCTGCCCGGTAGCACGAAAAATGGGAGCGAGCTCTTCATGTCCCGGACCAAAAGCGCGCGTAGCTCCCTTGCGATGGACGCAAAGCTGGCGTCCATTGTGCTCCTCAAATTTAGCAATATTGTGACAGACGTCATAAATCATGCGAACCTCCTCAGGAGGAATAGACAAGACCTCATGAAATGCGGAGCGAACCGCATGCAGGATACGCTGACGATTATTGAAAGCATAGTTTGCCGCGGTGGCCATCGCTTGGAAGTATTGCTCTCCTTCTGGACTTCTGATGGGAGCTGCCACCAGCTGCCGATCTGGAAGATTCTCGGCAAAACCGCGCTGAAGAAAGCTGTCCAAAGTGTCTTGGCAGACCTGATGTCCAAATCCACGTGATCCTGAGTGAATCAATACATAGGTGTAGCCCTCCTCGACACCCCAAGCGGCAGCGACCTCTGGAAGAAAGATCTTCTGGATCTCTCCAATTTCCACAAAATGGTTACCTGAGCCCACTGTACCAAGCTGATCGCGCCCGCGCTCCCGTGCATGCTCACTCGTGGCCGTACTGTCAGCCCCTGCAATCAGGCCATAACTCTCTGTATGGTCAAGATCTTCCGGAAGACCGTACCCCTGCTCAATAGACCAACGGGACCCCTTCTCAGCGATTTGCTGATAGTCGCTAGAGGTCAGCTTATGCTCTCCTCGGTGACCGTGGCCGACTCCTGATGGAACCTTGTTAAAGATCGCATGGATCAGAGCTTTACGCTTCTTGGGGCCCCACTGCTGAAAGGGCTCAGGGACAATCGCAATGCGGACACCGCAATTTATATCGTATCCTACACCACCAGGACTAATGACACCCTCCTCAGGATCGATAGCTGCGACCCCTCCAATAGGAAATCCATATCCCCAGTGGATGTCGGGCATAGCGATGCTATGGCCGACAATTCCAGGAAGATGTGCAACGTTACGAACTTGACTCAAGGGACGTTCAAAATCGATTTCTCGCATCAACTCTTCAGTAATCACAATCAAGCCAGGTACCCGCATCTCCCCTTCTCGCGGAAGCTCATAAGTCGCGGGACCGATTTTCTTTAAGTTATACATCGATGATCATCTCCCATTGAAGTAATCCCCCTTTTTCCTCAATCTCCCCACAATAGGTTACCGCTTTGAAAGGGGTTCCCATCTCTACATCCGCTTTTCGAATCACATCATTTAAGTGGGTGACAATATCCACAAGGGAGTCTACAGATGGACCAGGATTGATATACGGAAGAAGATCGGGATAGGAAAAGGCAAGAGCTGCTTGTGCATTAAGGAGAAGATAAGCAGGATTTTCTCCATAAACACGAAATGCTAGGTCGGCTGTATGATCGATCTCCTCAAAAGGAACCTGCAATTGGTAGCTCCAGTGCCGCTCATATTCGGAAAAACCAAGACTCTCATAGAGATGCACTGCCCGTGCGTAGAGAGGAATAGGATAAAAAGCGCGCCGCCACTCCCGTTCAGAAAATGGGGCCCTAGCAAGAGTCACATGAGGCCTAATGGGACGCTTATCCACTGAATACCCACTCTCACTCAGCCAGCTAGCCAAAGAAGATTGATACTTAGCGACTACATCGTCCGTATCCCACCAACTCACATGCCAGGCGAGCACATTGTGAAGACTCAGTGGGCGATCAAAATGGCCTACAGGTGAAATGCTAAAGGAGGGACGAGGAAGGCTTTCTATCTGCCCTACAAGACCCGAGTAGGAAACAGGCCCAAGAAAAGCAAGTGTGAGATGTCGATTTTTTTGCTCCAAAAGACGTCCATCCGGAAAAGTCTGCGGCCAAGGAGCTTCTACTTCCAGTCCAAAAAAGAGACGACGATGATCTTCCTTCATACTTTTAAATCCCAGCATGCTTAAATGAGAAAGAGAATAGGGAAAAAATGGACCGCATATTCATTTTTAGACAGGTATCTGTTGATTACCAAATTAGCCGAAAAATCCGATTGCGACGCTGCGCTCCTAGGAACCAACTTCTGCCTCCCCGGGGCTTCTTTTTTATAGTTTCAACTTCAATTGAGCGCCAAGGAAGCGAAGGTGTGAAAAGAAGTCCGCATAAGATTTCTTTACGTGATCCGCGCCACTTATTGTGCTCTCTCCCTTTGCTGCCAGGGCAGCAATCGCTAGCGAAAGGACCACCCTGTGATCCTGGTAGGTCACGACCTCAGCTCCACGTAGACTCGAAGGGCGAACTACCATGCCGTCATCGAGCTCTTCAATATCCGCACCCATTTTTTTCAGTTCGCGAACCATGGCTGCGATGCGATCGGACTCCTTTTTGCGCGCAATAGCGCCATTAACGATGCGTACTTCGTCCTCGCAGAAGCAGGCGATGACGGGAAAGATGGTGATTGCGTCGATGAAGGAGTTAATGTCGATTTCACCACCTTTTAGGGTTGGCCCCCGCTTCACTGCTAGTGAGCGAAGCTCCTCGTCGACTTCAATCACAGCCCCCATCTTTTGAAGCTGCTCAATCGCAAGTCGATCCCCTTGCGTGGGGTCGAGCAGGACGTTGCTTAAGGTTACTTCGCTTTTTGTGATGAGCGCAGCGGCAATCGGATAGAGCGCCGATGAGAGGTCGGCTGGGATGTTGTAACTAAACGAAGGGTACGTCCGCTTTCCATGAATCACGATCTTTTCGAAGTCGAAGTTTTCGACCTGCACACCGATTTGATGCAACCAACCAAGAGTGAGCTCAATCCAAGGCTTTTCTCCCAAATCCTCCACAACAAACTCCGTGCGCCCCTCAAGAAAGCTGGCGGCCATAAGCATGCCAGAGAGAGGCTGACTATCTGCGGAGTTCATGGTGAGCGTGCCAGGCTGCATGGGCCCTTTTACAATAATCGGAGCGTGACCGTTTCCTCGGGTCGACTCGGCCAAAGCACCCAGCTGCGTGATGGCATCGATAAGGGGTCTTACGGGGCGCTGCTTGCGAATGGATTCGTCACCCGTGATGACAGTATAGCCATCCATGAGGGCGCCCATGGCGCCGATGAAGCGCAGGACCTGACCCGAATTACCAGCATTGACTACGTCAGACGGGACCCGAGGCTCTCCACCAACACCCTCAACGGACACCGCACCTGCACTATGCAATTCAATCTCTGCGCCGAGCATGCGGCAAGCCGCCATCATCGCATCGACATCAGGTGAACGAAGTGTATTGCGGATCTGACTCTTTCCACTGCACATCGTGGCAAGGAGAAGAGCTCGCATCGTATGCGATTTGCTCGGGGGAATACGGATTACGCCCGAGAGGGGATGTCCACCTTCAATGATATATGTTGCCATAGGATTTCTCTCACGTGCTCCCTGTTCACCGCATCACCATACCAGATTTCAAACTGACGCGCGGCCTGATTGATAAATAGCTCTACCCCTGAAATGACTTCACATCCACGTGCTAGCGCCTCTCGAAGAAGACGCGTCATCGGCGGATGATGCACGGCATCGAGGACAACCGTACCCGGGCGTATCCAGTCCGGTGGAATCACAATCGCCTCTGGATCACCAAAACCTACAGGGGTTGCATGTATAAGGTGATCATACTCCATCTGCTGCACAGCGTCCAGTCCCCAACGGCGACTCGCCATCTGCACAATGGCACCACGCCTACGCGCCTCAGCTTCAATTGCTTGCGCAGTGCCTCCAGCTCCTAAGATAAGGACACGCTTGCCCAAAACCGGCATTCGCTCTTCCAGCGCATCGAGGGCTCCCAATCCATCCGTGTTCATTCCATGCAACTGACCATCACGAACCACCACGGTATTGACCACGGGCGCATCGGCATTATCGAGGAAGGGAACGATTGCCTCCTTGAGGGGCATAGTGACACTAAACCCACGCCACGGAAGCCAGCGCGATCGCTCCAAAAAGGCAGGAAGCTCTTCCTTGGTGACCCGCCACTTCACGTACACCGCGTCAAGCTCAAGCTCACGGCAGACCGCGTTGTGGGTCAATTGACTCGGACTCATCGCCACTGGGTCGCCAAGCAATCCAAGGAGCTCACTTCCTGGGTGGAGCTGGTCAATCGACAACTGCCCCGGCGCCGTGGGAGTTCCAAAGTGAGCATACGTCCATGGGTTGCCCATCAAGTGGCTCAGCTGCCGCGTAGGAGTGCCATCGGCTCCCATTCCCACAACCAGCCCCTCCATTTGCATCAACTCAAGTGCTTCCAACGAGCTCTTTGGCGTCAGCGCAAACTTATGAAGGTCCGCTGGCAGGCGCACACGAGGGCACCTCATGCCCTCGTAATTGTGAAACGAGCGCAGCAGCTTCGTTCGACCCAATCGCGGCGCCTCGCTGTCATGTGGGATGTCCAGCCAATCCGGATCTAGATCCGCCCAGACCTGTGCCTCACCGCATCCCACGGTAAGCAACACAGGCATCGCCACCTGTGCCATCCACAACGCCACCTCCTGCGGAGTCGCGCTGCAGAGATCGACGCGCAGCTCCACAAGATCGCAGGAGGGCGGTTTTTCAAGTTTGGTGAGCGAAACGCAGTACATACAAAACCCGTGTTACATCGCTATTTGGGCACTCTTTTCAACGGAAGCTGTCCAGCGCCCATGCAGCAAACGCCACGTTGTTACACCACTGGTAACTAGGCTATAAGCAACCCACAGCATCCAAAGTGAGTGCGTGTTGATTCCCCAGTAGAACACCGCCAGGTATGTCGGCAAGACCATACATCCCCAGATGGTGATGATTCCCGACCACATGATGAATCGCGAATCGCCAGCAGCGCGGAGAATACCATTCACAAACCAGTGCACCTTCTCCAAAGCGAGATGAATCACGATACCAGCCAAATTGAGTTTCAGAACAGCCATAAGCGATGTATCCTGCGGCTCTACGAAGACTGAAAGGATGCGCTCACCGAACAAAGTGATCCCGATCACCATTAAAAAGAAGTAGACCCCAATGAGTTTGAGTCCCGAGCGAAACAGCACATAGACCTCTTCGTTCTTTCCCGCTCCCATAAGATTGCCAGCCACCGCAGAAGCGCCTTGTTCGAGTCCGATCCCAAAAAAGAGAAAGAGAAGAATCAAGCTTTGCGAAATCGCCGCAACCGAAAGAAACTCATCCCCTCGCCAATCAAATAGCGTGTAGACCGTGCCCCAGGCAAAACACTCAAAGAAAACGAATAGCCCCAAAGGCGCTCCCAAGCGGACACACCCCCAGAGCATTTTAGGCTGAACGCGCCAGCGTGCCGCGCCGCGCAAGTCGCGGTTTTCCTGACGTAAAAAAAGATAAAAAAGGGTCAGGACCTGAACCGATACGCCAATTCCAGTAGCAACAACCGCTCCAGGAACCCCGTAGGCTGGAATTTCCCACCAGCCAAATATGAGGATAGGGTCCAAAATCACATTGACCAGGTTGCCGATGACGGCAAGCAAAGTAATCACGTGCGTCTTTCCCTGCCCAACAAAAAAACCAGAGAGGCTCGAGAGAAAACAGTAGAGCGGAGCGATGCACATCATCCACATAAAGTACTCCCGCTTGCCCTCCATTAACGCACCCGTCTGAAAAAGAAAGGGTCCGACAAAAGTCGCAATGAGAGCAAAAATCGGAATCGTCACAAACGAAAACCAGATCATCTGCCACACAGGCTCGCCTAGACGTTCGTACTTCTTAGCCCCGTTAAAACGGGCCACAAAGCTGTGTCCCATCGAAGTAAGATGTTCAAAACCAAAACAGAAGGCCCAAATAAAGCCGCTCGAGGCGGCGACCGCATTTAGCGATACCGACGAATACTGACCAATAAACATCCTGTCGACAAACCACATTCCGGTCATCGAAAGGCTAGATAGCATCAGCGGAAAAGCGATCCGCCAAAGTTCCCGGACGGAGCCGGATTCAATTGAAGAAGACATATGATAAACACTACAAAAAAATTAACAAAAAAACGAACGATAGGATCCCTGCCCTTAGGCAAGAACGCGGTAGATGCTACTGACTAGCGTGTAGTGCTCATGGTGGACGCGAGGCCCCTCTCTTGATGAATTCTCTAAATTATCGCAAATAAATCATTTAGGTGCAAACAGGGTCCGAACAAAGCCAGGACATCTGAAATTAACAAGAATATTTTAACCACAGAGATCACAGAGCGCATCGAGAGATTCTTTTTTCTTTTGATGA
>JBFIDQ010000177.1:0-6709 GCA_041603795.1 Chlamydiales bacterium | reverse complement strand
GGTAGCGCCCCTACCGGGGCGCATAATATCGTTTTGATAAACCCCGAGCTGCCTCGCTATCGCTCGTTGCACGGGGCTTGCCTCTGTCGTGGCTACCGCCACGTGGAACTCGGTAGCTCCTATCAAGTTTTAACTAGTAAAATCGCCCTGATGACTTGGGTGATTAAGCTCCGGCGGTGCGTCGGCCGTGTGGAGTGAGGGAGATGGCAGTGCCGTGCTTCTTGATGAAATTGCCCTGGGCGAGTAGACGCACGATGTTTTTGAGCGCTTTGGGGTTCATCTGCAAAGCGATGGAGACATCCGTAAGCTCTATGGGCTCCTCGCTATTAGGAAGCGCCGCAAAACGGGCTAGAAAAAGTTCCTCTTTAGTACGTGCTGCTTCTGTCATGCCTTCTCCAATTTTTGCCCTGTTGGGGTATCTTCTACTAAATAGCCGTAAGTGGCGATTAGATCGCGCAACTCATCGGATAGCGCCCAATTTTTATCACTTCGCGCCTGCGCACGTTTTTCCAATGCTTCTTTAACCTCAAGAGGAAGAGTCTCCTCCTCCCTCTCAAATGTCATGATGCCGAGTATCTGATTGAACTCTCCAAAGAGATAGAGCACCTCTTGCGCCTCGCTGTAGCTCAATTGCTGCGCATCCATCAGCGTGTTGAATTCTCGTATGACGTCGAATAGAACGGAAAGAGCGATCGAGATATTGAGATCATCCGCCAAAGACTCAGCAAAACGATTGCGCGCGGTGGTGAGCAGCAAGACCTCGCTCGTATCTCTGGTGTCCTTTGGAATTTCCTGCAAACGCTCTACAAAGCCGTTGATCCTTTTGAGAGATGACCGTACCGCCTCGAGCTCCTCAAATGTGAAGTTTAGCTGCGTCCGATAATGTGTTTGTAGCAACATCATACGCACTTCAGATCCGCTATAGCCGCGATCGAGCAGGTCCTGGAGGGTGTAGAAGTTACCGGCGGATTTCGCCATCTTTTTTCCGTCGACGATGAGATGCAGCGAGTGCATCCAGTGCTTGACGAAGGTCTCCCCTGAGCAAGCCTCCGATTGCGCAATTTCGTTCTCGTGATGTGGGAAGATATTGTCCACTGCACCAACATGAATATCGATGGTTTCGCCGAGGATGTCCATGGCCATCGCTGAGCACTCCAGGTGCCAGCCGGGACGTCCTCTGCCAAACGGACTCTCCCAATAGATCTCGCCATCGCGTTTTGGGTCATATGCCTTCCAAAGGACGAAATCGGAGGCGTTATCTTTGTCGTATTCATCCGCGTCGAGTCGAGCCGACGCTCCCACCTTAAGATCCTCTTGCTTCAGGTGAGAAAGACAGCCGTAGTTGGCGAATTGTCCGATTGCGTAATAAACACTACCATCTGCCCCCTGGTAAGCGACCTCTTTCGCTAAGAGTTCCTCGATCATGGTAATCATCTGCGGAATGTAGTCCGTTGCCGCCGGATAGTACTCCGCTCTCTCAATCCCTAGAGTGTCCAGATCGCGAAAGAACCCCTCCTTGTAGGGCGCCGTGTACTCATCAAGAGTCACACCCTTTTCGATCGCACCCTTAATGGTTTTGTCGTCGACATCGGTCAAATTCATCACCTGCGTCACCGCCAACCCAAAGAACTGGAGTGTGCGGCGAAGAAGGTCTTCGAAGACATACGTGCGAAAGTTGCCGATATGAGCGTGATTGTAGACCGTCGGCCCACACGTATACATTTTAATTCGACCCGGTTCGAGGGGCTCAATTGACTCTTTTTTGCGGGTAAGCGTGTTGAAAAAGGAGAGCTGTGATTCCATCTAAAGACCTCAAAAATAGGCAATCAGTATCGCAGATCTCAGGATAATGCAGTAGGGATTTTTACATAAGCCATTCGAGTTGCTTGGCCCACGTGGCGGCAGCCACGTAGACTCAGTCGTTGCCACCGAGCTGAATACCAAGGAAAAGGCGTAATAGGAGAACGACAGGCTGGCAAGGCAAGGTTGTAAATAAATAAATTTATTGATACCATAATTATAGAGAGAGTAACTTAATGAAATAACAGGATGTTATTTCTATAGAGCCAAGGAAGGTTTGCTAAATGTCTGACTACTCAAAGTTAGGACCATTACCTGGAATAATAGAAAATAGAAACCAAGATCTACAATTTCTTAAAAAATTATCACAATCACAGGATGGCATCAAAAAACTAGACTCAAAATCGAGGAAAGCCCTCAGCAGTATACTGAAAAAATTTGAGACATGCAAAAACCCAAAAGAGCGTGGTGATGCACTAAAGGGCTTGCGAGATAGAATCTCCACTCCTGAACAGAAGCCGGCGAAACCTGGCAAGGGAGAGTCCGCATCTAAGTGGTCGCTTGCCAGATTTGGATTCAAATTTTCAGCAAAGGGGATCACGCAAAGAATAATGGGAACTCCCCGATCTAAAGATATTCTGAAACGGGCAGACCGGGTAGCCAAGCAGCTCGAAAGGGATATTGCTCCAGCAGTTAGAACGGCAAGGTTCGAGAAAATCGTTAGCGAAAGGCCCAAGGTCACGAAGCAACTAGCCAAAGTCCGAGACGACCTTGTGGCAAAAAGGGCTGCCTTGAGTGAGGCTGTGGCAAATGAGGCCACCACTGAGGGCCTTCCAAACAAAAAAGCTGAGCTAGAAGAGCGTCTACAAGCCGCGACCCAAAAACTTAAACTGGCGGAATCAAAACTAGAGGGCTTAAAAGGTCCTAAGGAACGCCAACCAATTGAAACTGAAGTAAGGCTTGCAAAGGAAAGTATTAATACGATCAACGATGACCTTCGCGACATAGCCGGCGCAGAAGCAGATGCCTTTCTAAACCAACAAATTTTGCCAGAAGGAATGGTGCTACCTACTGAAGCAGAAAAACTAGAGCAAACAATTGGCTATTTGGAAGGTCAAGAGGAGGAGCTGCAGACCAAATTAAGCGATCTCGACGTTATTGAGCGAGAGTTACTATTCGACGGAGCAGAAGAAGAAGATATTGAGAGGTTTGGTGAACTAGAGAAAGGAGTCCAACAAATGGGCGCCGATCTTGAGACAAATAAGAAGAGACTCGCAGAAATAGGGGCTCTAATTACTGAATTGCAAACAGCAGTTGGCGATGCAGAAGTGGTGCTACAAGATTCAGCCTATGCAAAGTCAGAAGCCCTGAAAGAAAAACAGCAGATAAAAAAAGACCAGCGGGAACAAGTTTCTTTAGATAAGAGGCAAAAAAAACAGGATCTCTCTCAAACCAAAGCGACTAAAAAAGAAAGAGCTGAGCGCGCTGCAGCCAAACAGGCCAAAATAGACGCCTTGGTGGACCAGATGGAGGGGGCAGATGGGTCGCAAGCAAAACGGGGAAGGCTTGGTGCTGCAAAGAGGCTTGGAGGTAAAGTTGCCCAAGCGGCTAAGAAAAAAAGCGGACAAGCCGCTGGTTGGGCCAAAGAAAAAGGCACCAGGGCCAAGGATGCTTTTGTGGAGGGAGGAAAGACCCTAGCACGAAAGCCAGGTGAAAAGTTGCAGAGTGCAAAAATTCGGCAACAGGAGAAGGAAATAAAAAAGCTTGAAGCCGCAAGGATTGCTGGAAAAACAACCCCAGAGGCAAATTTAAGCAGAATTCAACTTAAACTAGAACAGGACAAAGAGCGCCTTAAAGAACTGAAGGAAACTCTACCTAAGCAAAAAAAGGCCGTATTCACCAGTAACTCTATGCTAGAGAAACAGCAAAGTGAGCTCACAACCCTGCGCAAAAAACTGAAGGAAGCGCCACCACCAGAATCGACCTAATGGTCGTCCTTAGCAGCGAGCTTTGCCATCTACACTCTTGGCTTTCAAATACTTGTCCTCCAGGGCCCTATAATTCGTCTTGCCTGTCCCCATAAGGGGAATATCTGGAAGCACGAACACCTCGGAGATGCGTACGAGATTGGAAAAACCTTGCTCGCGCAGCACGCCATTGATTTCCTCAGCGTTCGTCTTGAAGCGCGTAAAGAGGAAGAGTTCAGCTTTGCTATCGACTTCTTCTTTCGCGCAGACCGCTAGGGTCGGACCCTCTTCCGGTTCAGGCCAGCCCTTGGTCGGCGCCTCATCGAGAAGCACCGCCTCGATTGCAGTAAGCGACACCATCTCACCACCGATCTTGACGAATCTCTTGAGACGCCCCGCAATATGCAGGTTTCCACTTTTGTCGAGGAAGCCAAGATCGCCCGAGTTGTACCAGCGGTGACCATTGATCTCTACAAATGGATTCGAAACCCCCTCACTGGGCAGATAACCCCCAAAAATGTTTTGACCCTTGATGAGAATCAGTCCACGCTCACCAACCTTCAGCTCTTTCATGGTGTCCGGGTGGACAATTTTCAGTTCGACTTCTGGCACGGCAGGACCCACACCGGCGAGTTCAGTGTCGAGGAGCTGCACTGTGACCACCGGAGAGCACTCCGTCACGCCATACCCCTCAATAAACGCCACGTGATCGCCTAGCGCCTTCGTCATCGCCACCACCTCTGGTGACACCCGTTCCGCTCCAGAAAGAACGCTCCGTAAGGTCGCCAATTGCTCCTTCGAGCCTGCCTTGAGAATACCCTTGAGGAACGTTGGTGCCCCCACCAGCATGGTCACGCCCCAGCGGTGGATCTCTCTGGCGATGCGAGGTCCATCAGTTGGATCCGGACTAAACACCACCTTTACCCCGCAGAGGATAGGAAGGAGTCCGGTGAGGGTAAAACCAAACGAATGAAACGGCGGCAGCATAGAGAGCACTATGTCCGCTGACGAAAAAGGAGCGATTTTCATCGTCGACCGCAAATTGGCCACCATATTGGTGTGCGTCAAAGGCACCCCCTTCGGAGCCTTTTCTGTTCCACTGGTAAAGAGAATTCCAGCTGGAGTTTCCGGGTTGACCTCATTCAGGCGCAGCTGGCGGATCAATGTATCAGCGGAGCGTCGCGCCCGCAGGGCAGCGCCCACTTTCTTTCTTAGCCCTAGGTTAAAGGCCACCTCTTCCATAAGGACAATCCGCTGATGGATCGGACCTAATTCCGCATTATCGAGTCGATCAATAAATGCCCAAGCGGTTAAAACCACCTCGATTTTGGACAACTCCACTACCGTGTCCAAGTGGCGCGGTCCCACCGTCCAATTGACCATCACCGGAATTTTTCTTGCCAAATGACAGGCAAGAACAAGGACTGTCGCTGTCACCGAAGCAGGGAGCATGATGCCGATTCGCTCCCCTGGCATGTTACGAATTTCCTCCGCTACCAGCAAAGCGCGCATTTTAAGATCAGCGTATGTGAGGATTCCCCCTCGCGGATCTGCTACAGCTTCCTGATTGCCCAAGCGATCGCAGTTGCGCAGAAAAATCTCGCCTATTGTTTTGCCCTCTGGCATCTCCATAGGAGGTAGCGGCGGGGCAGCCCGCCACCGTTTTTCCCACTCAGCGCGCCCTTCTTCCACCTCATTCTGGGTTACCTTAACCTGACCCGAAGCGATCCCCAGCAATTGTTCTACCGTGGTTAGGTCCTCCGGCTGAACTCGATTCACACCGAGCTCCTCCTCCATAAATGCGATGAGCTCCGCACCGTCTAGCGAATCGAGACCGAGATCCTGCGCCAAATCGAGTTCCGGTGTAATCTTTTCCGGTGGCCTTTTGGTCATCTGAGAAAGCTCCTTAATCACCTTCTCACGCACCCCAGGATCTATCCTGTCCAAATCGACCTTTTGCTCCGTGCGTTCCTGCGCCGTAATTTCTGGCACCACCCTACGCCAGGGGCTGTAGGAAACCAGTGTCATCGGCTCGCCGGCTTTTTCTCCACGTGCCAGGTTGCCCTCATAGGGCTTGTTGTACCACTCCTCTAGCCAGCGGTTGAGCTCCGTTCGGCTAGCTTCCCGGGGAAAATCCTCTGGCGCCAGCACATACTCGATTGTGATGTCACGACGAGGAAGGAAGAAAAGCCCAGCCTTGAGTGCTGTCTTAATACCGAAAGCGATTGTCTGCCAGAACGCTGGCGGCTTCCCCGTAATAGCTCGCGAAAACACACTACCCCACATACCTGTCAAGCGCACCAGAACGACATTTGCCTCCGGCACCTCCTTTAGAAGTTTGTGGACCCCTGAGGCCCCGCCGATGATCTCCAGTCCAGAGGACTTGCTTCGGCCCGCAGGATAGATGAGGAAATTTTCCCCTTTTTTAAGTCCATTTACCGCCGTCTCAAACGAGCGTCGATTGCGAAAGACCTTGTAGCTGTTCGGCGCATTCGTGAGGCTTGGGATCGGCAATGCATTGATCCACTGCATGATGGTGTAAATGCCTGGCGTGAAGTACATGTATTCCGTGATCAACGCTCTCGGACGAAATCTTCCGAAGGTATAGGCACTAACCAGCATAGGGTCAGTAAAAATCGACGGATGATTTGGAAGAAAAAGGGTTCCCTTGCCTTTTTTCAGGCCAGGGTCCTTGAGAGTCTTTAATCCCTTAACTGTGATCCTGTAACGCAGGCGCAACATGAGCCAAATAAAAAATAGTAACACCCTATTAACCAGATGACGCATGATTTCTCCCGAGGCAATCTTAAGGCCTCCATTATAGCAGGAAAAGAAATATTACATGCTGCATTTAATCTCGTGGAAGAAATTCGAAAATACGCTATGAATAGGTACCCGTTTACCAACTAGGTGCTCCCATGCGTCAGATAATTTTCTCCCTT
>JBFIDQ010000176.1:0-6713 GCA_041603795.1 Chlamydiales bacterium | reverse complement strand
TATGAAGGAACCATCTCGATTCACCTGCCACTGCGTTGAGAAGTCAAGTAGGCGCTCCATCCACGGCTCCGCAATGACCGCTCGACCCTTTTGCCACTCGCGTTCGCAAAAGGTGAGCGTGCGAGGTGGCGGGTTGCTCGGGTCGACGTGGAGGTGACCGCGAGCAGAGACCCCAAAAGCTGTTTTTAAGACAACTCGGTCCCTTGCGTGCGCTAGCCACTTTTCAAGCTCGTTTTTATTTGAGAGGGTGGAGGCACCAGGTAACTGAGGGCAGTGCTGGAAGGTGAAGAGCTTACTGTGTACTTTCGCGACGATCTCTATCGGAGGAATCTCATAGCGAATCTCATGCTTATTGGCCCATGCGGCGATTCGCTTGCTTGCTCCCCACACCTCCAATGAGGAAGCGAAGGCATTCTCTTGTGTGTCCGTTGTAAGGAGGCGGGGGACCTTAAACGGTAGAGAGTCGAGATACTCTGAGTGGGGGAGCTCGGTGACCGCCACCAAGCTTTCAGGGCCCTCCATAAGGAGGGGTAGGAACTGCAGCTGAAGGAGAATGGGGTGCGGCACGCTTGAGGCCTCCCCTTCTAGCTCGAACTCGAAATCGGTATTGGCAAGGTGCAACGTTGGCAGCATGAACCTATTCTACCTAAAACGCGGGTTCATTGGGTAACTGGCCGGCTTTTCTTTCCGTAAGTGCCACCGTAAAGGAGGTCAGATACCTTGCTCACGTCCCCTTGCTTCTCTATGCCATTTAGGATCAGAGATGAGCGCAGCTCCACCAAATCGACTACCGTCGCATTGGTCACTTCAACGCCCGTCGCTGTTGCGCTGGCCGGACCAAACTCTGGCTTCTTCTGAAAGATGGTAAACCCAACCTGACAGTCGCGTACGGATCCTCCTTCAACCACGACAGTGGAGAGATCCTTGCTAGTGATCGCAATTTCAGCGTCGCTAATGAGCAGGTCCCTAGCTTTTATATGACTCGCTTCTCCAGCACTTAGGGCTTTGTCACCAACTCCAGAGATGTTTACTCGCTCTACGACTACTCGACTTCCCGATACATCAATGGCGTCGTTTCCGGAATCAATAAAGGCTGAATCAACAATCAAACCTGTGCAAAAGTCGGCATCAAAAGCATCGGATGCGGCGCCAGAAAATAGGCAGTGATCCAAGGTGAAGTTGCACCTCATTGTATTGAGAGCATCTTCCGAGATTTTGTTCAAAAACTGAGTGTGTGAGAAGCGTACGGGTGACTCGTAAAAAGTGACCGCGCCGGTGAGATGCCATCCCGGGGTAGATGGATTGGATAGCCCCTGGAAGACCACCCTCTCGACGGTTGATTCGTCACTTGCCCCAATGACAGCAACACCTTGTCCAGTTCCATCGCTGCTTATCGTTATAGGCTCCTCCTCCGAACCAAGCCACTCCACGGTTGAGTGACTGAGGATAAAGGCGTGATTGGTTAGCTTGAGGTGTGTACCTTCTTTCATTCTACAGAGATAACCTTGGGGAATGATCAGCGGCTCGGTGAGGGTCCACTCACCAGGCAAAATGGCAATATCCTTTAGGGATTCATTGATGCGAATAAATGGAAATGAATCAAGTGACGCAGGTTTGGCCTGCGCTAGTGCCTCGGTGATAACTGAAACTGTGTGTATCGGAAAATCAATCACAGGCACCGTAAGGGACTGCGAGGCTCCGAGCACTCTGACATGTAGCGTTAGTTTGTCACGATCCAACATGCGCGATAGCAGCACATCTCGTGTCGCACTCGTGGTGTGCTCAGTGAGAGGTCGACCGGCCACCACAAAGGGATGGTCAAGGGGCATGGGTTTCTTTTTACCATCTGAAATAGCGAACACTTCAATGGGGAGGGCCTGTGGATTGCTAACGGTTAGGTTAAGCCGCTCGCTCTCCACACTGTTCAAATGGGCATAGGCCGGGAATTGAGGAACTAGGGATGCGCGGAGTTGTGACGCATTTTGATAAAAGACGTCCTTTGAAAAGGAGTACCGGAGATCGTCTCGGTAGAGAAGACTGAGGTTCGTGTCCAACTCCTCCTCCAAAGAGGCAAAAAATTCGTCCAGGTAGGTCGGGTGACTCACCTTTTCGATTGCTTGTGTAAGGAGAGTGATGAAATTGAAATCGGCAAATAGTCGGTTCGCCCAATCTCTGTTTGCTAGACTTGTCCTTACCAGTTGGTTTCCAATGAGCACCACTCCAAGGCGTTGGCCTGCATTTCCGTCATACCCGACAGGTTCTAGGCGAGCTGTTACCGGGTTGTAGTAGAACTTCATGTTGAAGAATTCTTTGGAGTGTTCGGCGCCCATGAGGTCGCAAAGGGCGAAGAAGAGAGCCATTCGAGGGTAGTCAAAGACCTGTTCAGGTGAGAGCTTACCTAGTCGATAGCCGTCCAATAGAGCGAGAGCGGAAGCCATGAGTTCAGTTCTTTCCGGGGTGTCCATGTACTTGGAAATGCCATGCGCGTCTGTCAGGCCAGCCTTATATTGATTTGGCCCCCAGGCTTCGTTAGAGGAGATCCTTTGATCGCTAATTTCCTCCCAGAAGACCTGATCCCTCCAGCGAACGATGGGTCCCTCTCTACGTTGATTCGATTCCAACAACTGCTTCTCAAAGTGTTCCTCTAATGCATAGATGCCCCAGCTGTCACCGTTGACGCGTAGTCCCACGAATTTATAGCGAAGCGCAGCAAATTCCTCTTGTTTTAACGCCTGATGATACAGCCATTCGTTGATGTAGTTACGGGCAATGGGTTTTTGCAGCGAGAATTTCTTCATGCCGAACAGGGTGTCGTCTCCTTTTGTCTTCACCCTAAACGACCACTGCTTGTCGACGACATGGGATGCCGCATCTCCCTTGAGCCGTACCCTACAAGAAAGCGTCTCTTCACCAACTCGCAGCTTGGCCGGCACAAGGTCATCATTGGTGGCAAAAAGTAACCCAGTCTTCTGTGCCGTCTCACTCGCAACTCGCAGCTTTTGCAGGTGGGTGTGCTTGATATCAAGATCGATAATGACGGGATCCGCCTGTATGATGTCGAGTAAGGTGGAGGGCGACGAGAGTTTGTCGATCGCCGATGCGGCATCAGGCGACGTCTTATATAAGACTTTAAGGGTAAATCCACCAAGGCCCAGGCAGAGAACGAGGGCTATCAATACCACACGTTTTTGAAGCTGCCAGCGGTTGCTTTTCTCTTGCTTGTTTGAAGGAATCTGCATGGATTCTACCTCGATATAGTATATATTTTAATCGCTTGTCATGATCTTTATGACGGGTAACCGCTTACCAGTCAATCACTGGAAGTGACCAAGTGTAGCGCTCTCAATCCGCGCTTGAGAAAAATGCCTTTTTCGGGTATTCCATTTACCTGGATTCACCAAGGAGCTCCACCCATGTCCGTTAAAACTGGAATTGGACAAGACAGTCACCGCTTTATGCCGCCCGACACTTCGAAGCCATGTGTAATTGGTGGGCTTACTTTTGAAGGGGTGCCTGGATTCAATGCCAATTCGGATGGGGATGTGGTCTATCACGCAATTTGTAATGCCATTAGCTCGATTACTGGGGTTCTTATCCTAGGAGGAATTGCGGATGATCTCTGCCTGAAAGATGGGATCACCGACAGCGAGGTCTACCTAAGAGAAGCAGTCAAGAGCCTTAATGGCGTTACGATCAGTCACGTTGCAGTTTCTGTTGAGGCGATGAAGCCAAAGCTACGGGATCGCCTCGTGGAGATGCGTCAAAAGGTGGCAGATGTGATGGGACTCGAACTCTCACAGGTCGGAATCACAGCGACATCCGGTGAGGGTCTAACCGACTTTGGTTGTGGCGATGGGATACAAACCTTCGCTGTCGTTACGACGATGTAGTCTAATACACGTCGCGAAGGTAGCGGCCTTCTTTGCGCAGCTGCTTGAGAAAGACCTTCGCATCGACGTGGCCTTCCTGTTCAGCAATATCGTGCAGGGCCGCATCCACATCTTTGGCCATTTTGTCTTTGTCACCACAGACGTAGATTATTGCTCCGTCAGCTATCCATGACCAGATCTTGGTGGCTTCCTCGCGCAATCGATCTTGCACGTATACTTTGTGTGCTTGATCGCGGGAGAAGGCTGTGGTTACTTCGAGAGCGGGAAAGGAGTCCCACTCGCTCTCGTAATAAAAATCGGTGGTTCGATTCCATTCGCCAAAAAAGAGCCAATTTTTCCCTGTGGCGCCTCTTGCCTTTCGTTCCTGCATGAAGGCGCGAAAGGGGGCAATTCCAGTGCCGGGTCCAATCATGATGATCGGTGCGGCATCATCTTCCGGAAGCAGAAAGTCTTTGGTGGGTTGGAGGTAGGTGGCGATGAGGGGCTCGTTAAGAGGAAGCTGGTGCCATAGGTAGTCAGAGCAGATACCGTGGCGCGTATGGCTGTTTGTGCTGTAGTTGAGCGTGGCGATAGTCAGATGAACTTCGTTGCCGACGTGTCGCGTGGAGGAGGCAATGGAGTAGAGGCGGGGAAGGAGTCCCAGAAGCAACCGAGGTAAATCTGAACTTTCTAGGTTGTGCCCGGGATAGTCCAAAAGGAGATCCCATAGCTCACGATTCGCTAGGTATTCCTTTAGAGCGGGTTTGTCTTCAAGCAGTGGTGAGTCTGGATCGAGTGCTTTGAGTAGTTTTTTTGTTCCGCTTTGAATATTGGCTTTTCCGGTCAGAAAATCGCGCAGCGAAATCTCTTCATCATTGCGATCCATTACGATCTCTTCGCCAGTAGCGCGGAGCCCTCGCAGGGTTTTGTCTACGAGGTCCGGATGATTCTGTGGGAATATGCCGATGCTATCACCGGGGCGGTAGTCGATATCGGACCCTTCCAAATCGAGCACCACATGGATCGTGCACTTGCCTGATCCCTCTTTGTTAAGTTTGTGGCGTTCCTTGAGGGATGCCATGAAAGGGTTTTTCCGCGATGACGGGGTCATGCCAACGGTGCGAGTAGCGCTTCGCATTCTTGTTTCTCCCATGCCTTTTTGAGTGTAGCCATTTTCTTTTTACTGATGCCACCAAGGAACTCAATGGAGCCGAGTAGGCGTGCTCGCGAGAGGTCCTTGCCGAGTAGAGCTGCTGAATCGAAGAATGGGGGCCCTTGCAGCTTGCCCATGATGGCTCCGAAGAGTAGAGGCATGAGAACCTTTTTGTGGTTCACACCGAAGCGCGTAGCGACCTCTTTTGAGGCATTATACAGCCCATCACGTGTCCAATCTTCTTGTTCTTCGAGTTGCCAGATCATTCCCTGAATGATTTGAGCCGCCATTTCCGGCGCTACTTTTTTCGGAGCAAAAAGTTCGGGTGTGTAGTTGAGCTTGTTGATGAAAAAGAAGTCACATAGCGAAAAGAGGTCACCGAAGGTCTCAATGCGTGAATGGACAAGAGGCATCAGCTTTCCGATGAAGTCGTCGTTAAACCGCCAATCCACCACGCGATTCCAGAGCTGATCCTCTGGGATTTTATTGATGATGTACTGTTGGTTGATCCAGTTGAGCTTGGTCACATCGAAGACCGCGCCAGAGGTGCCGATTCGTTTCGCATCGAAGGTCTCTACGAGTTCCGATAGGTCGTAGATCTCGCTTTCGTTTGCCATGGAGTAGCCCATGAGGCTAAGGAAATTGATAAACGCCTCGCTGAGGTAGCCGCTGTCGCGGTAGAAAAAGATGGAAGTCGGATTCTTTCGCTTAGAAAGTTTTTTGCCGTCAGTTCCAAGAAGAAGAGGCATGTGGATGAATGTTGGCGGCGTCCAACCAAACACTTCATATAGGCGAATATGCTTGGGCATGGAGGTGAGCCACTCGTCACCGCGGATCACATGGGAAATTCCCATGAGGTGATCATCGACGATATTGGCAAGGTGATACGTGGGGAATCCATCGGTTTTGAGCAGCACTTGATCATCAACATCGGCCCAAGGGGTCGAAATCTGACCCTTTACGAGGTCCTCGTAAACGCAATCTCCAGTAAGTGGAACTTTGAGGCGGACGACCCACGGCTGCCCAGCAGCTTCGCGCTCTTTGACCTCATCTTCGCTTAGGTCGCGGTAGCGTCGGTCGTAGCCGCTCTGTTGTCCCTTGCCCTTAGCGAGCTCGCGCATTTCAGCAAGCTCCTCGGTGGTGGCAAAGCACTTGTATGCTTTCCCCTCATCCACGAGTTGCATCACATATTTTTTGTAGATATCTAAGCGCTCTGATTGTCGATACGGACCAAACTCTCCGCCCTTATCGGGTCCCTCGTCCCACTCGATTCCGCACCACTCGAGAGCTCGGTAGATATTCTGCTCGTATTCCGGTCGCGACCGAGATTGATCAGTATCCTCGATACGGAGAATGAACTTGCCATCGTGATGGCGGGCAAAGATCATATTGAATAGGGCCATGAAGGCGGTGCCTACATGAGGGTCGCCAGTAGGAGAGGGGGCGATGCGGACGCGAACGGACATAATGCTCTCTTAGATTGAGGTACGAAATTGCAACCATTTTCGCTTGGATAGGGGTTTATTTCAAGGGGCTTGAAAAAACGTCAAGACAATTATGTTGTAATAATCATTTATCCGCTGGTGGAGCGGCTAGAATCGCTATTGCAGACTGAATGTATGGCATTAATAGTCAGTGGTTGAAAATAATTTAAACGCAGAGGCGGAGAGGTCGCGGAGTCGCGCAGAGGG
>JBFIDQ010000175.1:0-6741 GCA_041603795.1 Chlamydiales bacterium | reverse complement strand
CAGTTTGGCGAAGGGGCAATTATGTCACTCGGCAAGTCCTCACAAATAAACGGCATCTCTACGATCAAGACGGGAGCTCTCTCTCTAGATTTGGCTCTCGGAATAGGTGGTGTTCCTCGCGGAAGAGTTGTGGAGCTCTACGGTCCTGAATCCTCAGGTAAATCAACTCTCGCCCAGCACATTGTGGCTAGCGCCCAAAAGGCTGGCGGTCAAGCTGCTTATATTGACGCCGAGCACGCTCTCGATCCGGCCTATGCAGCAAAAATTGGTGTTAACATTGATGAATTGATGATCTCTCAGCCGGATTGTGGCGAGGAAGCTTTGAACATAGCGGAACTTCTGGCACGTTCCAACGCGATTGATGTTGTGGTCATCGACTCCGTAGCAGCCCTTGTTCCAAAGTCGGAGCTTGACGGTGAAATCGGCGACACCTTTGTAGGTCTACAGGCTCGTATGATGTCACAGGCTCTCAGAAAGCTTACGGCTACTCTAGCTCGAAGCAACACCTGCGCCATCTTCATCAACCAGATCAGAGAGAAAATTGGGGTTATGTTTGGTAGCCCAGAAACAACTCCTGGTGGCCGAGCGCTCAAGTTCTACGCTTCGATCCGAATGGACATTCGTCGCATAGGTTCGATTAAGGGAGCAGACAACCTTGATGTGGGCAACCGAGTCAAGGTTAAGGTAGCCAAAAACAAGATGGCACCTCCGTTCCGCATTGCGGAGTTCGATATTCTCTTTAATGAAGGAATTTCACAGGCTGGATCGCTCATCGATCTGGGCACTGAATACGGAGTTATCGACAAAAAGGGCGCATGGTTCAGCTATGAGGGTAAGCGACTTGGGCAAGGACGCGAGTCTGTTCGCACAGAACTCAAAAGCAACGAAGCTCTCTTCCAGGAAATTGAAAACAAGGTTTTGGTGAAAGCTGGTTTTGCCGAGCCCGGACTTGAAACGGCCACAACCTCCTCAAAAACTCCTGCACCAGAGCTTGTAGGCGTTTAATAAACGATAGTGACTTCGGCCTCGGCCGGAGTCACTTGCTCCAACATATCGTCACGTTCTCTCTTCTGTCGACAAACTTGCACCGTATACATTGCAGTATATCCTAGAGAGAACACCGTCCCTATTCCCCCTTCAACCCACGTCCCTTGATATAAATCTGACACCGCCATTGCTACATCTCCGGCGACAGTTAGTAAAAAAGAAGCTTTAGCAACTCCGTTCTGGGTCTCTAGATTCGCGACCATCCCTCGAAGGCCCTCCTCATCCCTTCCCTGCAACAGGGGGAGAGTTGGCGCGCCCTCTGAGAAGTCGTGCGCAAGCAGGATTTGCTGAAAGGCATACCACGTATCCTTATCCATCCCCGTGCGTCCGAGAGCTGCGATGCGGGATTCAGGTCCCTTTATGTACTCGGAGCGCGCAAGAAAGCTCGCGATCTGCCTAGCCTGAGACTCCGTAACCTCCGCCTTGATGAGGCGAATCACCTTTTTATTCTGCCAATAACCATAGATTTGTAGAGCTCCCCCAAAAATAACTGAACCAACACCGATAGGGCGACTAAACGAGTAGAGATCCTGCACCGCATTTGCATTTCCCATACTTTGCAGGGTGGCGGCGACAATGCGTGATACGACAAAACTGCCACCTACAAGGGTATAGACCACCCTACCTGCGCCGAGCGCAAGGGCGTGGCACGAGCCACTAAGCCTACCGCTGTGAGCATCCAATACGGACTTTGCTAGATAACCAACCTGGTAGTTGATGCCGACCAAACCTGACATCGTCCAGGTCCAGTAGGAAATGTTCCTAAGCGATTCGGGTGTGTTTGGAGCAGCGTAAGTAGCGAAATAGAAGCCGGTTAAGGCTAGGATGATGTAGCTTTGTGCCACCTGACTATAACGCTCGGCCAAGACACCGCAATGAGTCTCTCGCCTCCAATACTGGTAAGGCCGAACACATGATGAAGCTGTATCCTGGATCCAGGTCCAGACCCGACCCAAACACCCTCGCTTTGAAGGGAAATCCGATTGCACCTGATTCGTTGGACCGCCAATTGGCAGCAGTGGCTGCTCTGGACTCATAGGGTCGTCGTTGACTTAATTATTTTTCCGCGACCAACAAAACCGTGCACCGCAACACAAGGGTGGCATCCCGAATCAGGTCCCATGAGCGTACCCGGATTCGTTACGCTGTTGCAGCCCGTTTGCACGCGATCACCCAGTATCGCTCCGAACTTTCGCAATCCAGTGTCGATTCGCTGACCAGCAACCCTTACGCGCACATTACCCCCATCAAACTTAAGATTGGCAAGTTTGGTTCCCGCACCAAGATTTACATCGGCTCCTAGAATGGAGTCGCCTACGTACGCAAAGTGAGAAGCTTGAGCTCCGTCAAGAAAAAGCGCATTTTTGACCTCTGTGGCGTGACCAATCACACAACGGCTTCCTGTGATCACGTTCCCTCGCACGTAAGCCCCCTGACGGACCGTACACTCGCTTCCAATCCAACAAGGCCCTTGGATATAGGCTCCGGCCTCAACAACCGATCCTGGGGCAATGTAGATGGTCTCAGGGTTAATCAAGTGAGCTCCATCAGCAACATCTCCTTCGATCATTCCTAAAGGAAGCTTTGCCAAATGATCTTTTATGGCGGGCAAGACTTGCCACACCTCCGAAACCTGGGTAAATAAATCCCGGTGAACAAAGTTCCCGAGATCAAAGAAGTGTTCGGGGGAGCATTCGTGCATAACAGAACTCCTTTCCACAATCAGAAGGATGAATAACTATACCAACTAATATACATGAGTCTTCTTCTTTAAGTCTTGTGGAAATGTTCATAGCTCAGAGCGCGCTCTCTGGCAGGCTTTCTGTTGAGAACTTGTTGGCTTCATGTTGGAAAACAGCGACTTTTCCGCGCATTCAAAGTGTTGACAATTCTATGCACTGTTTTGTCGACAGAAATAACGGGGGTTATGAACAGGTATTGTCGATAGATTTACACGCGGAGCTACTGCCTGGCAAGTCGCCGGCGCTTGATTTTTTAGTTTGATCGGGTGTATGTAGGTAGGTTCGTGCCAATACAAGGTGGTCAATATGAAGCTCAACCTAACTGATAAGATTATGCTCGACGTGGCGAACCTCGAACGCTTTCGCGGAGGCTGGGGACTTTACGGGGGTTTGAGTAGGCTCCGGATGGAGAGCCTCGAGAAGAAGGTCGCTGCCGAGGCTGCAGAGCTTTTTCCCGATCTACCTCGCTACAGCTCATTTATTGAAACCATCCCCGATCAACAACGTGCTTTGTACCCCACAGAAGGGGGGCTGGTGAGTATTGTGGAGGGACTAACAGGTCAAACCGCTCCTGGCTTTAAAGAGGGAGGGAAGGAGGCCTGTAGTGCGCTGCTTGAGCAGGTTAAAGAGGGACTTGAAAAAGGGGAGCGCCATCCACTACTTGTCACCGCCTTGTTTGTTGTGCAGTTGTTGCAGTTGAGTCCGCTGATTGAAAATAACGAAGCTCTTGCTATGAGCTTTTTGCGAGTGCTTTTATTTAAAAGCGGGTTTCATTTCATTCGGGTGATTCCAGTTGAGCTCGCTTTAAGAGACAGGGTTTTGGCCAAGGCGCCGGTTGAGGATGCAACAGATTGGATTGCAGGGCTACTAGCCCTGTTGGTGAAGCAGAAAATCCAACTCGAACACCATTTTCTTTTGGAAGATAAACTTCTTTCGTTTAGCGACACAGAGGAAAGAATTCTCTCGCTTGCAATCGATAAACCCCGAGTGTCTATTTCTGATATCGAAGCTGCTACAGAGGTAAACCGCAACACCCTAAAGCCCCGCTTGCGAGCTTTGGTTAAAGAGGGACATTTGGAGCAACATGGGCGAGGCAAGGCCACTTGGTACACGAGCCAGCTTGGGGTATAAAAAAGCCTCCGAAAGCTCGGAAGCCCTCGGAGGCATACTGTCTGGATGAGAGGATTCGAACCTCCGACCCCTTGCACCCCATGCAAGTGCGCTGGCCAGACTGCGCTACACCCAGATTGACCTAAATTAGATTGAGGCGATTCCCTCAAACTGCATCTCTGCTTTCTTGAACTCTTTTACAGCAACTTTTGCACATTGCTCAATAATCGTTTCTCCAGGATCTCCAAGGGAGACTTCCGCCGCTGCAATATCCACAGACAGTGACGCCGAAAAGACCATGCCGCCACGGACCCCTTTCACCTTAAAGTTGGCAAAAATGCCCTCTTTCTTTTTGGTGATGTTAATGAAACGAACGAGGTTGTTTTCTTCTAAATTTTTCATGTAAGGCTCTGTGTTATAGCTGGCAATGTTAGCCGCTACCCCCGATATGAGTCAATAGCCGAAAATGGGCTATCCGACTACAATACTTGCTATGCAACAGCTTTTTTCCACGACTCCGGTATTGCCATGCTGGCAGAGCGCTCTGAATGAAGAGCTTGCTGCGCCCTACATGGTACAGTTGCAGAACTCTATTGATCAAGAGCGAGCGAAAGGGGTGTTGGTTTACCCAGAAAATGATCAGGTCTTGCGGGCGCTAGATTTTGTGCCCCTGGATCAGGTCCGTGTGGTTATTATTGGACAAGACCCCTATCACGGACCGGGGCAGGCTGAAGGCCTTAGCTTTAGCGTTCCTCGTGGAATCAAAATACCGCCCTCTCTTCGCAACATCTACACCGAGCTTCAATCGGATCTTGGAATTGCGCCGCCCTCCCACGGCTCATTAGTCTCCTGGGCAAAACAAGGCGTTCTTTTGTTGAACACAACCCTAACGGTTCGCGATGGAGTAGCAGGGGCGCACTCAGGTTTGGGGTGGGAGCGACTAACCGACCGCATTCTAGCATCGGTTGTAGAGCGCGACCTTCCTACAGCTTACCTCTTGTGGGGGCGTTCCGCTAAAACCAAAGTGGAGCACGTCTTAAGGAAAAAGAAGGGGTGTTCCCTTGTGCTTACAGCACCACACCCGTCTCCACTGTCGGCATACCGTGGCTTTCTAGGGTGTCGACATTTTTCTCAGACCAACACCTATCTTCAAAGCCACTCCCTACCAACTATCGACTGGATGCCAAAGTAGGCACGTTCTTGGCACGCCGCTCGCATTGATTGTTGCGAAGGCGGAGGACTTGACCATGCTATCAAAACTTGGCAACAAGAATATGGATCTTTTGGGGAAGATGCTCGATCTACATAGCGCTCGCCAGCGCGTGATCGCGCAAAACGTGGCTAACGTTAATACCCCTAACTATCGGCGTCGTGAACTTCGGTTCGACACGGCCCTATCACAAGCGCTAGGAAACGGAAGTGCAGCCGACTACAAGGCCGTCAAAGCTCACGTAGCGAGACCCAACAACACTCCTATCCGAAATAACGGCAACAACGTTGCAATAGATCAGGAGATGATGGAGATGAGCAAGAACGCTCTTTCCTATGAAATCTATGGTCAGCTCTACACCCGTAAGGGGCAGATGATTAAGTCGGCGATAAAGGGAGGACGTTAATCTATGGGCGGTATCTATCAGGCAGCGCGGATTGCGGCATCCGGACTAAAAACAAGTCGCTCGTGGATGAATATTATTTCCAACAACATCGCCAACGCGCACGCCCTCGACACCGGGGTCCGTGCGGCAGACGGCAATTTTGTCCCCTACTCCCGGCAAGTTCCAGTCTTTCAAAAGGTGCTTTCGGAGTCATTTCGGCGCAACCAAGTCAATGGCGACGTTGCTAATGGTGTTGCTGTAAAAGGGGTTGCTACACTAGAAAATAAAGTTGAGAAAACTTATGATCCGTCGCACCCGGCGGCGCGTCTACCAGGGACAATTGACGCGGGCTACGTTTACAGGCCGGCGGTCAATTCTGCCCAGGAGTTAGCAGATATGAAACTAGCCGCCTCCTCTTATGAGGCGAACCTCAGCGTGATGTCGACATCGAATCAAATGGTCGAAAGCGCACTTAATCTAGGCAGGAGATAATTGTTATGTCCAACAGTGAACTATTCGGCATTGAAAGGCCAAGTCCGATTAAGCCCAACGCGAATGTTGCCCGCTCCTACATCAAGGATATGGATCTACAGATCCATGTTCCCGGCATCGGCGATGCCAAAAAGATGGAGGATAGCGGTAGCTTCAAGAACATCCTGGGCGGCGTCCTCGATGAGGTAAACACGCTTCAACATGAAGCTGATGCTCAAATTCAACGACTAGTCTCTGGTGAAACCGAAGATCTGCACGAGGTGACAAGCGCGATGGATGAGGCGGAAACGTCTTTTCAGTTGATGATGGAAATCCGCAACCGACTCATGGATGCCTACAAGGAACTCATGAGAATGCAAACGTAGAGCGGGCAGAGGCATCTTTTCAATTTATTGCGCGTTTTTTTTAAACGCAAAGGCGCGGAGCCCGCAAAGGAGTGCAAAGGAGTTCCTTTTGTCCGGTTTGTTGTAGGCAAAAGGAATTCCCCTATGCTCCTTTGCAGGCTCCGCGCAGGGCGATTTTACCAGTCAGAACTTGATAGTAGAGGCACTTTAGTTTGGGGTTGGTGACCTGGGGGCTGCAGAAGCAGCCCCGGCACCTAATACGGTGTGTAAAAAGTTGTTGATGCTATGAGCCGCGACTTAGGCAATGGGAGTGGTAGCCCGCGACGGCGGGTGGGTAGATTTTAGCCCACGGTAAGAGCAGCTCGCGGATGCGAGCAAGCGCAACCGTGGGTATTGGCAAAAAACCAATTG
>JBFIDQ010000174.1:0-6780 GCA_041603795.1 Chlamydiales bacterium | reverse complement strand
GTCAGCCTTCTCTTGTTGGCTTTCTGTTCGCTTCCCGATCTTGTCGGTTAGGAAGCTTAAACAATAGCGCAGGGGCTCTTTTTAGCGCAATAGGGAAAGTGAGGAGATGTGAGATTTTCTGATTCCCCTGGGGAAAAAGGGGCTGAGAGGGGCAAAAAACGGCACAACAAGCGATGCTTGCTGTGCCCAAGGAGATCATGAAGTTGTTATGCGGCGGCGGTTTTTGAGTGCGATCGCCAAAAAGGAGCCCATTAGAGCGTAGGAACTCGGCTCAGGTATAGGGACAATTTGTAAAACGGTGACCAAATCGACGAAGTCCGTACTTGATCGAACCCCATCGATGAGAGGAAGGGGTACATCTTCCCAGGCTATGAAGTAATACTCGTCTGGTCCGTCCGTAAATTTTAGGACTTGAGCGTGCAAGTCATTCTTATCGACATTACTTGCGCTATCAACCCACCACGCTACGGTATCCCTGGCAAAGGCGGTTTCATCCATCATATTGTTTCGATTGCTCCACTCATCTACTGTGCGGACCAAATTGCCGCCTGCGTCCGTTCCATCTGGAATTAGAAAGAACTCGAGTCGCTCACCTGGATTGAAGGATCCCATATCGACGAAGTCAGCTGGACGTGGCACGCCCTCCTGCAAGATGCCTACGTCCGGAGTCGGGTCAACAATAAAGAATCCAAGGTCATGAATATCAAGATTTAGATTCGCATCGATAATATTCATAGGCTGCGGACTATCCGCCAGAGGGAAGATCAGCGCATTTGCTCCGGCCCCGCCGGCTGCTGCCAGCGCATCGTTTTTGTTCCCTATTGGATCCACCAGGAAACCCATGCTGTTGCCGAAGGCGTTGCTTTCTCGGATGTAGTACATCCGCGCCAATGCATTGTAGGGCATGACGATGTCGGTTACGGTCCCTCCCGGATCAAAGTAGAAATCCGGAGCCGGAAAGTTTCCCGGAGTAGCCACGGGATCAGCCAAGTCCTCGAATCCAGCCCTTAACGCCTCATACTTAACGGCACGCGCATCTACTGGAGCGCCTCCATCAACGAGAACCTGTGTAACTGGGTTTACGGGCAGTAGCCCAAGGGGAGCTGGATCGACCGCCTGAAGCGGCGCAAGTCCAATAAGTGCAGCGGGTAATAGATAACGTAGTGCCATGATAACCTCCTTGTCATTGGTACATGGTCAGTTTCTGTCTATATACTGATTTTCAGTGTGAAAAATGTAATGGAATAGATAAGGATATTGCCGAAGCAATTTTCATAAGACTTTGACCTCCCTGTCAGTTCCTACGCTTTCGATTGTAGCAACCGACAGTTCGAATGTCAATAAAAAGTTTAATATTTATGATTTTCGTGTTGTAAAATCACACACAAAAAACACAAACTCTTAAGGCCCAACAACTGAGCGTCAGCCCTTCGACGACCTCTGATAGATCGCTGCTGCTCGCGTGACCCGCTTCGGCTCTTTTTCCGCGAGAGGCTCCCCCTGCAGCGTGTAGAGATGCGCCGTTCTGTTCGGCCGCAGAACGGTCAACACCCCGTCCTCCACCAAGCCGAGTCGATCAAAATTTGAAATAAACGCGCGCTCCTCTCCCTCCTGGAGAAGATCCCTGCCGTAGAACGGACTCGTATACGTCCAGTTGAGCAGACCCGCAATTGTCGGCGCGATATCGATCTGACACGCAAGCACTGCGCTATCTTCCGATTTAACAAGCGCCGGCGCGTAGATAACAAATGGAGTGTGGTGCTTGCTGAGCGTGAGTTCGCGATTCCCTGCGCTGTACGCCGTGTGATCCGCCGTAAAAACAAAGAGTGTGTTTTCAAACCAAGGATACGCCTTCGCCTCCTCAATCAATTTGCCGATTGCGTAGTCAGCGTAGTGCACCGCACCATCCCGACTTTTACCTGACGCATAGCGGACGTTTTCGTCCGGGTAGGTAAAGGGGCGATGATTCGACATCGTCATCACCATGTGAAAGAAAGGGGTCCCTTGCTGATAAGCCGAATCCCCCTCACGAACAACCTTGTGAAAAAGATCCTCGTCAGATACCCCCCAGAGGTTTTCGAAGTGCACCTCATCCTTTGAGTAAGCCGTCCGATCCGTTATCGCAAATCCACGCTGCGAAAGAAACGGACCCATATTATCGAAGTAGGCGTGACCATTATAGAAGAAGCGAGTGTCGTAATCACGACTTGCGAACAGCGACCCGATCGTCTCCTGAACCACATCTCCACCTCTTTTCACCCTCGACGGTCCAGCGATTGGGGGGAGTCCCGTAGAGATCGCCTCAATCCCCCGTACCGTCCGCGTCCCACATGCATAGTGATTGGTAAAGAAGAGTCCCTCCTTCGCCAATCGATCCAGATTTGGAGTGAGTTCATCCCCTCTTCCGAAAGCCTCCATGTACGAAGCGCTCATGCTTTCCATCACCACCAGCACCACATTGTAGCGCTTTTCCTCACCGACCCCAACCACCTGTTTTTCTGACACCTTCCAAGACGGAGCTGAAAGGTAGTGCGATTCGTATGGAAGTTCATAGTTAAAGAACGCCGACCCAATTTGAAAAAGGCCATTTTTTGCGATCTCATTGAGGTGCTGATTGAGAAAACGTTCTCCTGGTCCCACTCCAACCATGAAATACGAAACCACTGGCAAAGCAAAGCCCGCCAATGCCGTGAATTGGCGTGTTCTTTGGGTTGGATGGACTGAGGTCCGTGGAAGCATTCTCGGATGAAGAGCACGCCACAGCAAAGGAGTGCCGATGATGACGGCTAATGCGATCCATTTGCCGTGGTAGGCATGAATCAACATCTGCAACACCTCATCCGGGTATTGGAGGTAATCCCATGCCATGTAGTTCGCTCTTGTTCCAATATCATCCCAAAAACTCCACTCGGCGACGCAATGGATGAGAGTTATGTAGAGGAGAGCCACGTACGCAGCGGTGGTAACAAGGCGATCGCGCCTCGTGTACCACGACGCATAGGCAAGGTAGAGAAGGAGTGGAGCAAGGAGATAGGCGGCCACGGCGGAGTCGTAGAGGAGCCCTACAGCGAACGCCTCAGCGATTTTGCTGGCCCCCTCCGTAATTTCGCCTGATTCTCGAAAAAAAAGAGCTCCCCTTAGTAGGAGCTCAATTCCAAAGAACGTGATGAGGAAGGGCCGCAGGCGGCGGAGCATTGTGCTCGCTCTAGAAGTCAAAGTCATCAGGGTCACCCTGTCGTTTTACATTCGCAATCAGGGTATCAAAAAACTTCAGCCATTGCTTCTTTTTTATGCATTTCTGGACCAAGTTTGGCTTTAGTCCCAGTTGGTTCATGAAGTGAGGCACGTGCTGCTCGAGGTCTTTGTCATTCATTGCGTCACTGAGGCCTTGCCATGTCTCGCTAGCAAAATCGGACCAAACCCATCCCCCTCTTTTGCGAAGATTTCGCATACCGACGATCATCTTATCATTAGAAAAGGCAACCCCCAAGAATCGAAGAGTGTGAATATGTTCAATTCGCGCCTTCACTTTCATTATTTTTGCTCGATTTGCTCCGAGATAGAGTAGTGATGAGTCACCAATGGTCGTGACGATGTATTCAATATCTGCCCGCTCTGATTCCGTAACTGGGCAGTCATAGTTGCGCCAGGTCGGACTCGAACGGAGCTGTTCTCCCTTGTTTGAGAGATTGCTGATTTCCACGTCGATCCAGCTCGCGCCCTCCACGTCATCATTGCTAAGTACTTCTCCGCGATACAGCAGGCGCTGTTGATCTGCCGAATAACCTGTTACCTCCTCAACTGCATTTCGAACATCCGACTCATTGGCAGATTCCGAGAGCTCGAGAAGGAATTCCGCTCCACCCGAGGGGTGTACGAGGACAGTTTCGCCGTGAATAGGCGCAGCTGCTGCAAAGCAAACAGCGGCAATAAGATATGGAAGCATAGTTAGTCTCCTGTATAGGTTTTATCGATAGGATTATTGCAAAGCTAACAAATTCGAAAGAACTATGCAAAACAAGTCCGATCTCGTTTTCTCTTTGACATTTGTAACAGTGTATCTCATACTGAACTTTTTGCGGAGGGTATTTGCCATGATTTTACGACTTTTTCTCCTTGCGGCGCTTAGTGCTTGTCCACTTCTTGGAAATTGGACCAAGGCGCAAGAAGGTCATGAAATTACGACAGGTCCAGAAGTCTTTTACATGGAAAGAAGCCTTTTGAGCGGTACCAAGATGGACGGTTGGATGCAAGGTTGGCGTGGCAGCTATGACCACATCGCTCAAAACGCGCTCTATTGGGCGACCGAAGCTGGGTTTGCTCAGGGTCCTTTTGAAGGAACAAACTCGTCAGGGGCGCGACAGGCAGCGGACAATATAGAATTCGATCTTGAAGCGCGTGTTGGGTTTTGCTTGGGTCCTCGTAGCGGCGATTGGCTGTTTGTTCCCTATACAGGGTACCGTTACTTCCGCGGTAGCGCTAGTTTCATTCATCCGTCGAGTCCTGCTCCCACGCTAAACGACCGCTTTCACGCATGGGTGTGGGGACTTCTCATCCGCTATGAAGCCTGCCCACGGGTACGTGTCTCTCTGGATATTCGCACCCATTACATGTTTGATGCTGAGAACGTTTGCAAAGGAGCGAGCGTTGTCTACCCGGTTGTGACACGGGTTATGGGCAACCATCAGCATTGGACCGTACAACTACCCATCGACATTGCTGTGTGTCGTGACACCCCAGAGGCACGCTTACGCGTGATGCCATTCTATCGACATCGCGTCTATGCCGCTTGGGAAGGAAGTCCAAAGAATTTTCCCGAGACCACCTATTCGTCCTACGGTTGTGCCTTCATGATCTGGTATGGGGCCTAGTGCCCCCTCAATAGCCCACAAATTATTTTCTCCGAAATTTGCGTGAAATAAGATTACGGCGCTATAACCTGTTGCCTTCTAGCAAGAACCTCTTAGGTAACTCCATGAGCTCTATTCCTCAACAGGACTCCCCCTTCCGGATCTGCACCATTTGCACTGAGGACATCCATCACGCCTGGACCCTTAGCTGTGAAAGCCGCCACAAAGTACATAAACAGTGTTTCGAGCTGCTGTATCAATTTTCCGGAGTTCAGAGTAAATGTCCCACGTGCAGAGAGTGGGTAAACGCGTGTCACTTTGACCACGATTACAGTAAAATGGCGTGCATAGTAGCAAAAAAAGTACTCGCAATTCCAACCCAGCAACACATCGTCCATGAGGATCCGCTCTCCAAGTTAGGGAACAAGCCTCTCGTCGCGAAAGGCGAGGATTTTCTCCATGGCCGAAATGGCGTGAATCGAAGCTATGAAGGCGCTGTGCGTTGTTTTAGAATCGCTGCCACCCGGGGAGATGCTAAGGGACAGCACTTGCTGGCAGACTGCTATCGCAAGGGCCATGGGATAGACAAGGATTTCGCCCTTGCATTGACGTGGTACCAGCGGGCGGCTGAACAAGGTGTAGAAGAGGCAGCGCGGTGGACTGCCATGCTGTCGCTTAGTGCCCAAGAGCTCGCAGCAAGGGGAGATGATTACTACTACGGCCGAAACGGGTGCCTGAGGGAGTACTCCAAGTCTGCCAGAATCTTCACCCTAGGAGCAGACCGCGGATGGCCACATTGCCAGGCGGAGCTCGGGTGGATGTACGAAAACGGATTTGGCGTACCCCAAAGCGCAGAGCGCGCTGTGGCGCTCTATCAACAGTCAGCGGATCAAGGATGTCGTAATGGGCAATACTACTTGGGGAATATGTATTTTACGGGCCTGGGCGTCGCGCAAGATCATGAACGCGCTCGGGAGCTTTATTTAGCGGCTGCACAGCAGAGCGACTCTACGGCTCAGTTTGCCCTTGCTGAGATGCACCGTAAGGGGGAGGGAGGGGCCGTGGACTACACCCTCGCGCTAAAGTGGTACATGGCATCTGCGGAGAAGGGTCAGAAGAAAGCACAACATTGGATCGATTTACTGATGCTGTCCGACGCAGAGCTCTTAGCAAAAGGAGATGACTACTACTTCGGCCGAAACGGGTGCGAGAAGGACTATGTCAAGTCTGTCGAATGCTTCACCCTAGGAGCAGACCGCGGATGGCCACGTTGCCAGGCAGAGCTCGGGTGGATGCACGAAAACAGACTTGGCGTACCCAAAGATACGGAGCGCGCTGTGGCACTCTATCGACAGTCGGCGGATCAAGGATGTCGTGTTGGGCAAAGGTACTTGGGGAAAATGTATTTTGTGGGCCGGGGCGTCGCGCAAAACTATAAACGCGCTCGGGAGCTTTATTTAGCGGCTGCACAGCAGAGCGACTCTACGGCTCAGTTTGCCCTTGCTGAGATGCACCGCAAGGGCCAGGGGGGAGCTGTAGACGACACCCTTGCACTAAAGTGGTACATGGCAGCTGCAGAGCTAGGCTCGAAGGCAGCGCAGGAATGGGTAGAGGAGCTAGAGAGAGTAAAGCATGTGCAGGTGCACATATTGGCTCCACCGTCACCGGTTCAACCTGCTGAGGAGCTGACAGAAGTGGGTCACCGCTGCTGCGTAATTATGTAGCTCCGACTTGTGAGAAATCTATTTCATGCAAAAGGTATGGTAGCCCGCGAAAGCGGGTGGTTAGATTCTAGCCCATGGCAAGTGCAACTCGCGGCTGCGAGTGCGCGCAGCCGTGGGTTGGGTCAAAAAACCAAGCGTACCCTTGAAAAGCACCCTTTTACGCATAAGTTTTTGTGGCGGAAGTATGCGGTTTGTGCCGTGCGGGT
>JBFIDQ010000173.1:0-6782 GCA_041603795.1 Chlamydiales bacterium | reverse complement strand
CAGGGCAATTGCATCGTAACGATTATTTAACCGCGAAGGTCGCGAAGGCTACGCGAAGGGGCGGGCCAAAAACTCTTGCCGCATGGAAAACGGACTTATTCAATACTTAAATATCCCCATTCAATCCTACTTTCCATGCGGCAGGACTTCTAGGCCCGCCCCTTCGCGTAGTCTTCGCGACCTTCGCGGTTAATTAATCGTTACGATGCAATTGCCCTGGCGCCTACGCGCTAGCTTTCAGGTCGTTTTCGGCTATGGGGCTTACTTGCGTTAGCTTAGCAGCGATAAGAGGAATGGCCGCTGCTAACAGCACCAGTGCTGTTGCCCATGATAGGCGTGTGGTGAACTCTGCGTATCCAAAAATAGAGAGTGCGATAATAGAGAGCAGTGGGGTGAGGTAAGCAAGAGCGCTGGCCTCCGCAACCGAGCCAAAGCTAACAGCGTATCCCCAGCTCAGATAAGCCACGACATAAAGGCCGCCACCGTAGAGCAGTAACAGGAGAATCTCTTGGTTGGCAATGGAAACTGATGGCTCTCCCATGAAGAAGTGCAATGCCCAGTAAAGGGGGGCTCCTAAGCCAATATTGATACAGAGAAACTCAGGGGGTAGTTTGTGCTTGCGAACCAGAATAGAGTATCGAGTCCAGCTCAATGCTGCAATAAAAGCTGCGAGATATCCCATTAGATAGCCCCACTCTAGGGCTGCGGGCTCCAGAGCAAGAAAAATCCCGCCTGCTCCTGATGCCACAATTAGATAGCTCGTGTAGCGCCCCGCGAACCTTCCCGTAAGCAGAACAAGCATTGAAGGCCAAAGGTACATGATAAGGTCAACTTGTGCTGCTGGCGCTCCCCGAAATGCAAGCACGTAACAAACTTGATTAACAATGAGTAGAGAGCCGGCTGGAAGGAGTAATTCCTTTGAAGCTGCAAGACATTTCCATCGACCTGTGACTGTTAAATAAATCGCTGCAAGAGCAAGGCTGATGCTGCAGGAAAGTGCAAGGAGCAAACAAGGGGGGACGTTATTAAGTCCTAGAATGAGAAGCGCCCCTGAGGACCAAAGCATAATGCTGAAAAGCGCTGCGAAGCGCGGATGAATATTCACGAAACCCTGTGTATTTTATTTCGGATTCTCCATTTATAATTCGTGCACGAAATATTGTCAAGTATCAAAAGTTTGCCTTTACAGGCTGTAATTAAGGGAGAGATGCAATCTGTCCCCCTATATACACCAGCGTCGGCTTTTAGAAAGTTTCGCGAACCAAATATTTCAGGTCTAATATTTCCATCTTTGACTTTGAGAAGGCTAGACAAATATGGGAGACTCCGGGTAAAATTTATTAGAAAAATACCAAAATGACGTCATATGGAACACGACCCTATCTGCAACGATGTGCTCCGGGCAATTCGCCAAATTATCCGAGCGGTCGATCTCAACTCTAAAAAGCTAGTCCAGAAGTGCGGGCTTACAACTCCACAGATGGTGGTGCTGAGGGAGTTGGCAACAGGAAAGCTTACGGGAAGCGAGCTAGCTCGGCAGATCTCCTTAAGCAATGCCACAGTAACTGCAATTATTGACCGTATGGAGAAGCGAGAGCTTGTAACCCGCACGAGGGATACTTTGGACCGCAGGAAGGTCTATATCTCGTTAACTGATTCGGGACTCAATCTCTTAAAGAACTCACCCTCAAGCTTACAAGAAAACTTTGTTAGACAACTCGAGCAACTCGAGGAATGGGAGCGTAGCCTCATTCTCTCCAGCATGCAAAGGGTAGCAACGATGATGAATGCTCAAGACTTAGAGGTTTCTCCCGTTCTGGAGTCAAAAGCCTCTCTTACTGAGGGCGAGTTACCCTCATCAACTGCATAGATATTGCTGGCCGTCGCGCGGTCGCACCGCCGCTCAGCGACAGTTGCCTGCTGAAGGTTTCGGATAGTCGCGCAAGCTGCGCGACTATCCTAGGCGAATTATTCGTTGGGGCCTGCCCAAATAATTCCTTTTTCCATCCAGCGCGCTTTGCCCTTAAGGACGGCTTCTGCGAGCTTGTTGGTCGTGGAGGTGTCGTTATCGCTTAGGGCAGCAAAGTGCTCCTTGATGCGACGACGCGCTAGGGCGCAGAAGGTGTCAGCCAACTCTAGTGGCGACTTGTCTCCTCCCAGCTCCTCTTGTTGTTGGATGGCGTAGGAGCAAGTGGCTGTCATTGCATACAGCTCCATACCTATATCCGTTAGATGTCCAAGCAGCACCTGCTGTGATTCCAGCCCTTGCTGATGCTTTGCCATCGAGTGGAAAATCTTGCGAGAGAGCTTGTGTGCGTTACGCTCGATGAAGTTGTAGTGCTTACCCAGCTTGCCGAGATCACTATAACTGCTAAACGCGCTGCCGTTAATCCACTGTTTTGGGTACCACGTGGCGTAGAATCCAACCATCTTAAGAAGTGCGCTAAGCTTCTGACCTACAGAGGTGCTCTTTTTGAGCAGGTCTCCTGCAAGGGTCAGATGCGGGTCAATCGCTTCACGAGCGAGGAAGAGACGCATGATGTCAGATGTCCCCTCGATGATCGTATTGATCCGAGTGTCCCTGACCATACGCTCTACCGGATACGGATCATCTTCTCCTCTTGCTTTTAGCGACGTTGCTGTTTCGTAGCCACGTCCCCCTCGGAACTGTAGGGTTTGGTCTGCCAACTGCTGTGCATATTCGCTAGTAAACAGCTTTCCGAAGGCTGCCTCTATCCGAATATCCACTTTGCCCTCGTCTGAAAGGTGCGCACCCAAGGTCGCTACCGCCTCCATGGCGAATGCATGTGACGCAATGAACGCCACCTTTTGGCGCCCAGCTTCATGGTAGCCGATGGGCTGCCCCCACTGTTTGCGTCGATTTCCCCAACGGCGTGCGAGGGAGAGGCACTGCTTAGCCATGCCCGCACAGGCGGCAGGGACAGTAAGTCTGCCTACATTTAGGGTGGCGAGTGCTAGTGCGAGTCCGCGCCCCTCTCCCCAAAGCAGGTTTTCTGCTGGCACCTTTACATTGGTGAACTTAAGGAGACCATTGTGAATTGCTTTGAGTCCCATGAAGTCACAGCGGTGCAGAACCTCTACTCCAGGCGAGTTCATTTCGACAAGCAAGGCTGAGATTTGCTGCCTCTCCTTACCCTTAACGATCTTAGGCTTGGTTTTAACCATGATCACAATTACGTCGGCAATCGGACCATTTGTGCACCAGAGTTTTTCCCCATTAATGATGTAATGAGATCCGTCATCTGATAGTTCAGCGGTTGCCGTCATCTGGGCCGGGTCTGAACCCACATTAGGTTCTGTGAGCGCGAAGGCGGAAATTGCCCCCTCGCGAAACCGCGGCAGAAACTTTTTCTTCTGCTGCTCCGTACCAAACATTTTTAGAGGTTGCGGTACCCCGATAGACTGGTGTGCTGTGAGTAGAACTGCCGTACTGCCACAGTAGGATCCTACCAGTTGAATCACTCTATTGTAGTTGTACTGCGAGAAGCCAAGGCCATTGTATTCCTTAGGCACCTTCATCGCGAACGCCCCAAGCTCTCCCAATTTACGCATCACCTCTTGCGGAATTTGGCGTGATCGATCGACCTCTTCTGGGTCCATCTCCTTAAGGATCACCTCTAGCTTTTCCAAGAAGGCATCACCTACCGCCTTATCTTCAGCGGATGCCTTGGGAAAAGGAAAGAGCATCTCCTGATCAAATGTACCCATAAAGAGCTGCTTTGCAAAGCTCGGCTGGGTATATTCCTTTTGACGGGCAGATTCGGCAACGATCATCGCCTCTTTCTGCCCTTCCGTCATTTTTGACGTATCAAGGAGGAGTTCATCCTCCTGCTCTGACTGCTTCTCTGGCATCTCCACTCCGATTGTCTTGTTCACGGGTCCCCCTTACTTTTTTAGAATAAAACTTCTCACCGCTCTCCCGCATTTGCAACAGTAGCTCTGCAGGGTAGAAGCGCTCACCGCACTTCTTTGCTAGGTTTTCTAGGCGCGTCACGATTGAGTCGATTCCCTCATCATCCGCATACTTTAGCAATCCACCACGGAAAGGAGGATAGCCCGTACCCATAATCATACCCATATCGAGGTAGTTCGCCTTCGAGACGACCTCCTCTTCTAGGCATTTTGCAGCTTCATTGAGCATCACCAAAATCAGGCGATCGAGGATTTCCTCGTCCGAGATTGTTCCCTTATTTGAGCGCGGCACTAAAGTTTTCACCGCGCTATTTGGTGTCCGCTTCTTTCCAACATGGCTATAAAACCCCTTGCCGTTCTTCTTTCCAAACCACTTGTTCTCGCACATCTTGTTGAAAACCTCTGGCATCTTCATGCGCTGACCATATACCCCTTCTAGATACTGGCTCACCTTCGTTCCCACGTCGATGCCCACCTCGTCAGCTAGAACGAACGGCCCCATTGGAAGTCCAAATGCCAAGCCAATCTTGTCCACTCGCTCCATATCAGCGCCCTCCTGAAGGAGCCATCCGGCCTCGTTGAGGACAGGAATTAGGATACGGTTCACGAGGAAGCCAGCAACATTTTTCACCACGAGAGGCGTTTTGCCCAGCTTTTGAGTGATCTTTACGATTGTGGCGATTGTCTCTTCCGACGTCTTTTCTCCAGGAATGATCTCAACGAGTGGCATTCTGTTTACCGGATTAAAGAAGTGCATCCCAACGAAGCGTTCCGGGTGTTTCATTCCTTCCGCCATCTCAGTGATGGATAGCGAGCTCGTATTCGAGCAGATAATCGTCTCAGGAGCGACCACCTTTTCCACTTCTGCCAGCACCTGCTTCTTGATCTCCATATTCTCCACCACAGCTTCGATCACCACATCGCAGTCACGCAGAGCCTGCTCATCCAGTGTTCCGTGGATGCGATGCATTCCCATCGCCACCTCATGCGGTTTCGCCTTGCGGATCTTAAGAAGCTTTTGGAAGATCGTGTTAGCTGCCTCGTAGCCCTTGGCTACTGCGTCCCAGCTAATGTCCTTCATCACTACCTGGTGACCCTTTCTCGCAAAGAGCCAAGTAATTCCGCCCCCCATGATCCCAGCTCCGAGCACACCGATTTTTCCGATTTCCGAAAGATCGCGTGATTTGGCATGGAGTTTACGTCCGGGTTCCTTCTTGAGCGCCTCGCTCGTAAAGAAAAGGCCAATTAGGTTTTTGCAGATCGTGCCATCGGCCACACCAGAGATCGCCTTTGCTTCGGCTTGGAGTCCGGATTCCAGCGATGTCGTTGCCGTGTTCTTTACCACCTCTAGTGCCTTAAGAGGAGCCGGGTAGTGTCCCTTGGTTTTTTCCAAGATTCCCTTTTTTGCCATGCTGAACATAAGTGCTCGGCCCAGCGGATTCTTCTCGAGGAGCCATGGCATCGCGCCCGAAGGTTTCCGGCGAAGTTGGATCTTTTTTTTCTCTTTCGGATTGAAAATAAGCTCAAGAAACGCTTGTATCCCGAGATCTAGAAATTCCGGAGCAACTAGGTGATCGACAATTCCCAGCTTGTACGCCTTGCGTCCATCTACTAGCTTCCCAGAGACCACCATTTCGAGTCCCTTCTGCAACCCGATCAACCGCGGCAGTCGCTGCGTTCCGCCCCAACCAGGAACCAAACCGAGAGTCACCTCTGGCAGCCCAAGGCGCGTCTTCGGATTATCCGTAGCAATACGATACGTGCAGCAGAGTGCGAGTTCGAGTCCGCCGCCTACACAGGCGCCATCAATCACAGCAATTGTTGGGAAGGGTAGTTTCTCTAACTTGTTAAAGACCCCCTGACCATCACGCGCTAGTTTTTCACCATCTTCTACGCTTGTTATCGCTCCCAGCTCTTCCAGATCTGCTCCCGCGATAAAAATTCCAGGTTTTGGACTTGTGATTACCAATGCCTTCACGTTTGCCTCGTTGGAGAGGCGGATGAGCGTCTTGTCGAGTTCCTCCATCACCGGCTTAGAGAACTTATTGACCTTCTCTCCTGGTAGATCAAACGTCAACCAAGCGATTCCATTGTCATCGAATTTCAGTTGAAAAGCTTTGCCCATCTTAGTTTACCTCCAATGCGAGTGCTGCGCCCTGTCCGCCACCAATACAGAGTGTGGCCAGACCTCTATTCAGATTCCGTCTGCGTAGTTCCTTTAGAATGGTGACCACCAATCGTGTGCCTGTAGCCCCGACGGGGTGACCCAAGGCGATTGCGCCTCCGTTGACATTCAGCTTATCGAGCGGCAGCTCCCCGAGAGCTTTATCGCGTCCAAACCGCTTCCTTGCAAACTCATCGCTTCCGAAAGCTCGAACGCAGGCAATGACCTGTGCTGCGAACGCCTCATTGATTTCAAACAGCTCGAAATCGTCCAAGGCGAGGTCTGTTTTTCTCATGAGAGCTTCGGTTGCGAAGACAGGTCCTAACCCCATCCGACTCCCTTCCAGCGCCGCATACGCATATTCACGCAGGTAACCGAGGGGTTTGAGTCCGAGCGCCTTTGCCTTGCTTTCCCTCATTACGATTGTAGCCACTCCACCGTCAGTGATTTGGGAACTATTTCCTGCCGTAATCGTACCCGTCACCTTTTCGAAATAGGGCCGTAGTTTACCTAGGGCATCTGTCGTTTGTTCATGGCGGATTCCATCATCTTCGCTCTGCATCGAATCCCATTTTGGTGCTACCGGCGTATGGATGATTTCTTCGGCATAGCGGCCTTCCTTTGTCGCCGCTGACGCCTTGAGGTGACTTTGCACAGCAAATTCGTCCTGTTCCTTTCTTGTGAT
>JBFIDQ010000172.1:0-6802 GCA_041603795.1 Chlamydiales bacterium | reverse complement strand
CTCTAGGTGCTCAGACGCCCATTGCTGAATAAATCGGGTGGCTTCTGAACGCCCTAGGCCTTGCTCAACAACCTCTTTGACCAAGTACCGGATATCCTTTCGGTACCGTGCTCGCAACGGATCGGGCTCTCCAATTTGATGTTGAATCAGAGCATAGCGCTGTGTTGAGCGATGATAGGCCCATAGAAACACATCCCTCAGTAGCTCGGTGCGATTCAATTCGTAGACCCCGATCAGCCCCGCAATATAGGCATCCGTGGGAACATCAACAAACGAGAGTGGACACAGATTCGCTTTTATCAATGGAATATTGCAAGCAATCCGCGAGGTCCGCTTATTCACATCCTCAAATGGCTGCAGGTAGGGAAGATGAACCAGAAGAAAAAATGCGGTCTCGTAGGGGTCCTTAATCGCAGTAGCCGTTTCAAGAATTCGCTGCAGGCGTTCATCCAGAATAGCTGGGGTATTGCATGGATTGTATCTCGTACCATGAATATTTACAGGGATCGTTCTTACTCTACCACCCGCACTCGGGTCGCCCATGAGGTTGTCTGAGAGAAGAGCATGGATATTGCGGATGATAAGTGGACTATATGAGAGCTCTTCCGCATTTTCCACTAGAAACTCAATTGCATCCTTATGGTTTAAGATCATAAGAGCATCTTTAGCCGATTTATCGTCCACCGACTCCCCCATATTCAGGAGTCGGTCCGTCTCCAGAAATGAGTACGTATTCCCTTCGAGTCGGGACGAGTTCCACGAGAGGTCGATTAGGAGGCGATCCATAATCCTACGAGCATAGGTGCCCGCCGGCAACTCCTCAATGGATTGCCCACTCATCTTCTTCAGGTCGGCGAGTTCCGCACTAGAAAGATACGATGAGTGATTGGGAATATAGGATTCGAGAAATTCTCGCCGATACTCGACTCGGTCACGCTCCTCCTTTGGCCTTCGTATGAGGTCGTAAATCTCCCGCCCCTCCTCTGACAGAGGAAGATCCAAGGAATCTCCGGCCGCAGTCTGCGCTAACGACTGCGGCGCATCAGCCCTTTGGTAGCGAGTAGCACGTCCACTGCCTACACGTACAACCAACCCTTGTGCGATCAAAGAAGCGAGCCATCGCTGCACCGTACGGTAGGCAGCCTCATCCTTCAATGAGGCTCGTATCTCCTCTATGGAGATTGCGCCGCTGGCCTCTCGTAAAATTGCCAGCAAAGTTTCATCGTTACCGTGCTTCACGCGCCGCCTCCAAATGTCCAGAAAGACCCCTTTTCCCAATTATACACATTTCCGGACATTTTCCGGACATTTACCGGACATTTGGAAACTTCACTAATGCTACAACATTCATGAATACCAGCCTAACAAATAAATATTTTATATGATAAAATAAGATTGAACAAATCAGGTGTTTATTTTGCCAGTCGCAGGAAACAAATATACCCTTGGAAAGGCTTTTTCCTATAAAGGCTACTATGACTTACATGCCAAAGCGGCGCGAGAGACTAAAGGATCGGTAAAAGCAGGGCATCGGCTGGGCCAGGCTATTCAGTTTCTCCCTATTCTTAGACAGTTCTTCTCATTTATGGAATTCCTCATTCGCAAGACGCCTAACCTTAGTAAAAAAAGATTTTCACATGGACCCAATCCGAAATTAGATCGTAAACGACAGAAGGTGAATACAGTGGTGAGCAAGAAAATACCTGCAAAATGTGAGGATGCTGCTGTTCTATATCAAGGCGTAATGGGAGACTTTGATCAGACTTTTAATCTTGACAAGGGAAAAGCCAAATTTCTTGATGAGTTAAAAAATAGAGAGGTTGCTGGCGAGAGTCGCCTTAGCGCCCAAAGTCTAAATCAAAAGCTATCGGAGGTAGATTTTTTCACTGGTTTAAATCGATCTATCAAAGATTGTAGCTCAGACCTGGAGAAGCTTAAGTTGTTCTATGGAAAATGTAATGATGCGGTAGCGAAAGCAAAAGAGCACATTGGCCACAGAAAAAATCTTGATGCGGTTCAAAGCAAAGACCTCATGCTGGATGCGGAAGAGCTAGAAGAAATTGTGATGCTGTTGCTGGCTAGGAGTTCCATTGGGTTTGGTATTTTTCAAGCACTAAATGAAATGAGTACCGAGGAATACAGTAGTGGCACTGGTCCATTGGTTGCTCTACTAGCACGGATAGAAAGCGCTCTGAAAAAGTTCCAGCAGTAGATCAGAAGTACTCCACAAGGTTTCGTATTTTGGATAGATTCTGGTTAGCGGAATTGCTCGGCTACCGCCAGGGTCCTTCCGGGAAGAAACGTTTGAGCTCTTCTTTTTGTTCATGGAGCTGTGGTGTTGGCTCAAAGTAGACATCCTCGAAGAGAGTGTCTAGCGTTGGGAGGGGCGTTTTTTTTGCCTTCTTTATGGCCTCATCGACCTCTTTCTTGAGGCGAGCTTCCAGCTCCTTTTGCTTCTTCTCGCTCCAAAGTTTTTGAGCGATCAGGTAGCGACGTAATCGAAGAATTGGGCACTTCTTTTCCCATTCTTTGGCCTCGGCATCCTTGCGGTAGCCGGTGGGATCGTCTGAAGTGGAGTGGGCACCTAGGCGATAGGTCATCGCTTCAATGAGCACAGGTCCCCTTCCTTCGACGCAATGCTCACGCGCTCTTTGTGTCGCCTCGTAGACAGCGAAGTAGTCATTTCCATCGACGCGGTAGGTCTCCATTCCGTACCCCACCCCCTTAGGAGCGATTCCATCGGAGGCAAACTGGTCCTTTGTGGACGTGCTAATGGCATACTGATTGTTGCGACAGAAAAAGATGCAGGGCGCTTTGCGAACCGCTGCGAAATTGAGTCCAGCGTGGAAATCGCCTTCCGAGGTAGCCCCCTCTCCAAAGTAGACGAGAGCACACGTTTTGGCGCCTTGGATTTTCATCGAATAGGCAGTACCTGCAGCGTGCGGAATCTGCGTTGCTAGCGGAGAACTTACGGTGACCACATTGAGCTTGCGGTCACCAAAATGATTGGGCATTTGTCGCCCTTTATTGGGATCGCGCTCATTAGAAAACATATGGTGGAGGTACTCCTCCGCTCCCCAGCCGCGCCAGAACATGGCGCCGTCCTCACGATACTGTGGGAAGATCCAATCCTCTGAGGAGAGAGCATGCGCCGAGGCAACAATGCACCCTTCTTCTCCGAGAGAACTCATTGCAAAGGTAATCGTGCCCTGACGCTGCAACGTCACCATGCGATCGTCGATGTGGCGCGTGAGCTCCATCACCTCTAGTGCACGGACCAGCTCGCCATCTGGAATTTTCCTTTCAAATTTATCGGAAAGGGCCTCTTCTTCGTCTAAGTAGGATAATGTTGGAATGCTCATAACCCAACCGTAGTTGCAACGTATTTCCTTGTCAATATCGTCCCGTTTGGCTAGAAACTTGAAGCATGTCGATTCCAGATGTTTTTTTTCTGTAAACCAAAACAAGGATGGCCAATGACCTCGCAAATCAATCCATTCATGCAAACTCCACAGGGCGTTATTAACGGCCCCATCGCACAACACCTTCACGTAAAAGATGTCGCTCGCCTGCAAGCGGTCTCCCGTGCCACTCGACATATCTTTCGTCAGGAGCACGTATGGAAGTTAGCCTACTGCAACAGTTTCGTTCACCACCAGCCAGCCACGACAAGAAATCGCTGGGAATCCAGATGCAAACATCTGATGGAGAATCGCTTTTGCATGGCCACCCACAGGGGACATGGTGGCGGCGTCCAGGCAGTGCTGCAATTGTATGACGGAAGAATCATCAGCAGGGCCTACGACAACACTCCCATCATCTGGAGCCACGAAACAAGAGGCGTATCCCGCAGCCTAAAAGGGCATGCCAACTGGGTAAATGCGATCACTCAGCTGCCAAATGAACGGATCATAACGGCATCACAAGACTGGAGCGTGAGGATCTGGGACCCTGTCAGCGGCATGCAACTTGATAAGCAGATAGCTCACAAGGGAGCCGTTTCTGTTCTGACCAAACTTAGCGACGGCCGGCTAGCGACCGGTTCAGCAGATCAAACCATCGCCATTTGGGACCTAAGCAAAAAAGAGCCACCTCGGATCCTGAGAGGCCGCATTGGTTGGCTTAATATAATCGTAGAGCTCAGCGGCTCCAGAATTGCATCTGGAGCCCGTGATGGCACAATTCGAATTTGGGATCTGAATGGTAAAAAAGAGCCTCTAATAATCGGAGGATATCGCGGCAGAATCCTAGGCATCTTCGAGCTCTCCAACGGAAAAGTTGTTACGGCCTGTGCAGGTGGTCAAATCCGAGTCATGGATCTCACGAACCAAACAGCTCTCGACCTTTCCTCGGGAGGTATTGGCCTCAAATCGATTATTCACCTAGGAGGTAACCAGATAGCAGTAGGTCGCGAAAATGGGACAGTGCAACTATGGGACATCGGTACCCGAGAAACGCCGCTTGCCTTGGTTGGACACACAGATGAAGTTAGTGCTATAGTTCGATTATTCGACGGACGAATTGCCACGGCTTCGCGGGACAAAACGATCAGAGTATGGGACCCCCAGACAAGCAAACAGTTACATTTGCTGACAGGCCACACAGGAGGGATCTGCTCCATGATCCAGCTGCGAGATGGACGACTTGCGACTACCTCCTTCGACGGGACCGTTCGACAATGGGTACTACCTAAAAAGGAAGCAAAACGTGAACAAAACACTAACCAGCCTCTGCCTCTTCCTCACCCTTCTAAGCGCCCCCATGAGTGTCCGCGCTGAAACCTTGGGGATTTGGGTCACTCCCGAAGAGCTAGCCGATTTGCCAATGAGCGGTCCCGCGTGGGAACGCCTAGAAAAGGAGGCCAATAAGCAAATAACGGATATTGACCTCTTTGCAACCAATCGTCCGGAAAATACAAGGGCCATGGCCAAAGCCTTGGTGTATGTCAGAACAGGGAAAAATCGTTATCGCAAAGAGGTGTTGCAAGCTCTGCAGAGCTTGGTGGCTGCGGAACTAGACGAAAGCGAAAGGACTCTCGGGTTGGGGATTAATCTTGCCGCGTACGTGATTGCAGCCGACCTCATTGACCTTTCTTCATACGCGCCCCTCTTCGACACAGAAATGTTTCGTCCTTGGCTCGATCTCATACGCCACAAGGTATTTAGCGGGCGCACGCTAGTGACAACGCACGACGACCGCCCCAACAATTGGGGTACAAATGCGGGTCCGAGTCGGATTGCAGTAGCGCTCTACCTCAATGACCAGGAGGAACTAGAACGGGCAGCGCAGGTATTCAAAGGGTTCCTCGGTGATCGCAGGGCCCACAGTGAAAGATCCAAGCCTGGATTCAAGTATGGCTCATTGGACTGGCAGGCCTGCTCGACTCATCCCGTTGGGATCAATCCGGTGCACAGCAGCAGGTCGGGTCACTCCATTGACGGCGTATTGCCAGACGACCAGCGTCGCGCCGGTGGGTTCACCTGGCCACCTCAGAAAGAGCCCTACGTCTACATCGCGCTTGAGGGAGTCATCATGCAAGCCGAGATGCTCTCACGTGCCGGGTACGACGCCTGGTTCTGGAGTGACAAGGCTATCCTACGTGCGTACACCTGGCTTTACGAAGAAGCAAAGTACCCGGCAAGCGGGAACAAGGAGTGGCACATGTGGTTAGTGAACGCCCGATATGGCAGTACATTCCCAACAAAAACCCAAGCTCGCCACGGCAAAATGTGTGGCTGGACAGATTGGACACTTATGGCGAAGCCTTAGGCATGTGATCGCGATGCATTCCGTAGTCACGTGTCGCGTATGAGATACTAAGGAGGAGGCGATCGCGAGTTGCCGGCGGCATCGCCTTATGGATCGTAAAGCCATCTTCCACAAATCCAAAGCCCGCCTTGCCGCAAAGGGTCTCGATCGACCCCGCCCCATAAATAGCGACGATGTCCTCGTCGGGACGCGGACGACGTAACCACTTATGCGAGAGGGGCTTTTTCTTGTGACTCCCTGGAACAACCATATGTGGCCCACTGTTTGAGTCAACATCGGTCAAATAGAAGAAAACCTTTATGAATCGAAAATCGTCGAGATCGTAGTGGAAGTGGTGAGACCTGCGTGTCGCTTCAGGATCGCTTTTTTGTTGACCAAAGCTCCACCACAGCTGATTTCCCTGGTGAATGGGGTCCGTTCCAAGATAATCGGCCGCAATTGCCAGCAGTTGAGGGTCACATTGAAGCTTTTGGATAGCCGGACAATTCACCTCTGTATTGCCCACCCCAGCGACATGAAACTGCTCGCCGAACCTAGCTTCAGCCGCCTCCTTTTCGTTTAACAAAAATCGACGATGTCCTTTTCGATTGCCATAGCAAGGGGAGCTCTCCGCAAAAGCAATGATCTCTTTTACATACTCCTGGGAGAGATTTAGTCCCTGATAAAATCCATGTTCGTGTAGGCCATCCACAGCGTCATCTATCTGAATTGGCCCACAAAATGGCGAACTCGCTCCGTCGACGGAATAAGCCTTCGTGGGTGGCGGAGTATAGCGTTTCACCAGCGAGCGAACCGCATCGAATCGCGCAGCATGGCGCATCAGCAACCACCTCGGCTGATTCCATCCATTGTAGAGATCAGTTCCTGTGTAATAGAGCTGGGATTTTAGAGAACTGAAAAAATTTGATACGGCCATGTGCTAACCATTTCTCTTCTTTATTGCGGGACTTACCTCTCTTTGAGGTTTCCACTTTTGTATTCGTTGGCCGCTCATAACCCTAAGCGATGCCACAAGAGCTGCAAAGTTAACCAT
>JBFIDQ010000171.1:0-6806 GCA_041603795.1 Chlamydiales bacterium | reverse complement strand
TTGGCGAACAACAATACAAGTCGTCCAAATCAAGGGCGGTGGCTATGAACGCTGCTGTTTAGGAACCGCCGTGGTACGGATCCGTATGCCCGGTGGTGTGGGGGGACGAGGGGCCGGGAGGCTCCTCTCCTACCCGATCCGGAAAGGACGAGGTGCTTACGAAGCTCATGCCGAAGTCGGAGGCTCACAAGGTTCAGCTCATGAAGCATGCAATTCCCTTCTTGATTGAGATTCGAGATCAGATACGACCAGATAAAAATCCTAGGGCACAGCCTTACGTTGCATTCATTCAGTTTCTGACGGATTCGGTAGAAAGTGACAATTGGAACCCGATTACATTTTCTACAGGCCTGTGTCATCACCTGCGGGCGCTCGGACTGGATGCGTTGGATGGAGGAGATGCGGCCAAGGCGGGTCTCCGCATGATGGCGTATGCCGCCCCTCTACCGCCAACTGAAAAAGCCTCTCCGCGCGCGCCACGGATGTAGTGCGCACAGAGAGCTGTCGTCAGTAGCTAAAATGCGAACCCGCCGCCGCGGAAGGGACTGTGGTCATAGCCCCCATGCGCGCCATTGCCCAGCACCGAATTTGCGATGATGTAGGGAATATTCTGAGCTATTCCTTGCAACATCTCTTGTCCAGTGGCAAAATCCTTACCAACGATGGTCATGATGATTCCAATGATCAACATAGGAATGGCGGAGGTTTCCATTAGATGCGAGTAGAGAAGACCAAATCCTTCACTGTTCATGATCGAGAAAGGGGCGGTCAGAGAGGCGTGAACAATGGTTCCCACTCCAAGAACGCAAATCCCCCAACCTACGAAGCTAAGTGCGGCACCCATACCCACGTTAGTGAGATCGATCAATGTGAATATTTTATCCACTACGCTGCGCATTGGCTTGGGCATTGGGTCGTCCTGCTGCGCCCTGTTCATCAGAGCCTCGGCAAGGGCATCCATCCCGATTTCTCTCCCCTCGGGGACATCGGAATCTTCGTCTTCATCGGAAGAATAGCCATTGGCTCTTCCTATTTCATTGAAATTTATAGGGTCTGGCATGAGTACACCTCCAGGTAGTATGAACGAACTTTCGTTGCGGGTCATGGACAGCGGCCGACAGTCGGCAGCTTGTAACATGAAACGAGACTATCAAATTTTAACTAAATTTTTGTCAACAAATCCAATTTTACACTTATATGAATGGGAGGCAAATTCCGCTACGTATGGTTGCTTGATGAAGCCGGAGTCGCTTCTGAACCTGTCTCAGATTGAATTGGAGGGGGTTAATTTAGCCAAGAGACCGACTGGCGGGGGGATCATCTTTCATTTGTGGGATCTCGCCTTTTCTTTTCTCGTGCCAGCTTCGCATCCCAACTTCTCGCTCAATACGATGGAAAATTATGCGCTCGTCAATCGAATGGTGATGCAAGCAATCGCTAGTTTTCTAGGGGGTGAGGTGCCGGAGCTTCTGCCTCAGGAACCTCTCCCTTTGGATGAGGCATCGCGTCACTTTTGCATGGCCAAACCGACCCAATTCGATGTGATGGTAGGCGGAAGGAAAGTGGGCGGGGCGGCGCAGCGCCGAACCAAGCATGGCTTTTTGCACCAAGGAACGATTTCCATTGCACCCCCCGATTGGGAACTCATTGAGCGCTGCCTAAAACCGGGAACGGCCGTGGTCGAGGCGATGCAGCACCACACCTACTGCCTGCTACCGAATTGTAGGGGTCAAGCGGAAATAGAAGAGGCTCGACAGGTGCTCCTGGATGGACTGAAAAAGAGTTTTAAGGGAATGTAGCTAGTCGCTGCGTACAGATTGCGGGCTATAAAATGGCGCAGCATGTCGGGGTCGTTAGTACCTTTGTCGGAGTCGTTGGTACCTTTGTCTGGGTCGTTGGAGGTTGTTGCTTTTTCTCGTCCCCTTTTTTGAGAAACGAATCGTATAGGTCCCTGTCCTCCTCGCGCAAATCTGATCTGCCGATTTGGTAGGAGTCTTTCCAATACCCCGCCATTTTCGCCATGTCTTTGATGACGATTTGCTTAAAGGCGAGGCTATGATCGTCATGGACATGACTAAAAAGATCTCCAAAACAGGCAGAGGAAAGGCCATTGTTTGTCATCATTAACTCGCCATCAATCAGCTTCCAAACAAGGGCCTCAATTTGCTCCTTGGTGAGCTTTGTGCGTTCCACACCCATTTCCAATTCCGCTACGCATCCCTTTAACATGTCGATGATATGGTGTATGGCTTCATGGTGGTTGCGAAGAATCAATGAGTCCCTAGTGGCGTGGTACAGGTCGTGCACCGAGAAAATATGCCTCCCTGCGTAGTGGCCGTCCGCCTGTTCAGGGCCCTCAGCTCCAGGTAGCCCAATGCCAACGGGGCGCTTGAAGCGCAACTTGTAATACTCGATGGTTTCTTTTGTGATTTTTCCCAGGATGGGTTCTAGGTCCCATGCATGTTCGGTACCGTAGCTAACGCGCAAAAAAGCTTGGTACATGCTAAAGGATGGGACCACATACACCCTGGGTTGCATGCCCAATGGCAGGTTTGCAGAGTAAGGCTGCCGCTCGTCAACCGGATGAAATACGTTCAGTACATCATCCAATGCGTATTGCATTCCGCTCAAGCTCGGACCTTCTCCCAGTGGTAGAGGAAATGTGGCAAATGTTTGTTCAGACGAAGGCATGCAGGAAAGGTAGTACACAAACGAGTCCCACTCGCGGTCAGTTAAATTAAAATACTTTTGCAATATCCGGTGTGATCGATCGTCTGGGAGTAGCGGGTCGAAGCAATAGACTGTTGGTTTGCTGTCGATTGAACCAAGGGCCGTTACGAAACTATGAGAAGTGGTTTCGCCAACGTTAACTTTGGGGTAGTAGAGTTCCAGGGCTGTAGGTTTTAAGATAAATTGTTCAACGGCTGCTCGCATCATCGCCAGGGTGGCGAACTGGGAAGAAGTGATTTTTTTCTGAAAAAAGGCATGTAGGAGAGATGTGACCACGGAATCCATTTCTCGATACCGTGTTTCTAAGATCGTTTTTAAGCCCTCGGTTTCTTGCAAAGCTCCGGCTAGAAAGTCAACTAAGCCTTGATCTTTTTCACGGGCCATAAAGGCCTTTCGTTGCTCTTGGGTCATATGACGCGTTAACGTGTGCTGATCAAACGGGTCTGGCGGCCTTCTTTTGCTCTCTGTTTCTGTCGGTCTGACCTGATGTATCCGAGTGATCGACGGATAGGGCTCTAGAAGGGTTGGGAAGAGCGCTTGTTTTATTTGGTTGAATAATTGTAGCTCTGGATCGTGCAGATCAGTGCAGTCGACTCCGAGGGTCTCGGACCAATGCTTTTCTTGTTGTACGATCTCGGTGAGCAATTGCCGTTTGAATTTGTAACCCCATAGATGGAAATTTTCTCGAAAGACATGTCCAAATGTGAGGCTCTTCGCTGTAGCTGTGCCGGGTAACTCACCCCTGACGATGCTCACCCTAAGCTCCTCCAGCTGCGCCTTCTCTCTCGGGGCCCACTGTTCATGTTGATCACTCCCTTGGACCTCTTGAATGAGAGTGTGAATGCGGTAAAAAGCTTGAAGATGTGGGGCCTTGATTTGGGCCCATCTAGAGGCCGTGACAATATCATCTAGAGTACGGATCGAAGGTCCTGCGTAGAAAGGACCGTCCGCTCCTCTCTCCCCTGGCCCTTCCGGTCCGTAGTCAATGCGAATGATGTGTCTTCCTGTCCACGGACTAGCTACAACCGTTTGATCAAGCCTTCCTCTAAATATTGGCGCTAATCGATAGCCGTTCGTACACGCTTTGACCTGAAAGGCGGCACGAAACATCGACATCGAAGGAACTACATACACTTGTTGTTCATAACGTTGAGCTAGGCGACTTGGCTGTGTTTTGCAGAATTTTACCGGATTGAACGAGTTTAGCTTGCTAGCAATGATGTGCCAGCGTGGAGAGAAGTGGCAGAGGCTTTTCCATCCTCCAATTGGGATAAGAATCACTGCAAAATCGCGTTCCATGAGGGGTACGTCTTTCATGCGATCGTAGAATGCAGGTGCCTGTGTCTTAGTTAGAAATAAAAATTCCTCTAGGAAGCGAAAGTGTTTGTCCTTGCCTGGCCTGTGTCCCAGTGAGTGGGCGTGAATTAATGGACAATCGTTTATTCTGGTAAATGGTGGTCGATGAAACGTGGTTGTCAGGGAGATTGGTCTCTCGTTCAGGCTATAGGTCGTTTGAACAATGGTTTGCTGACTAATCAATTGCTCTTCCGCATTGCAAGCCATGAAAATTGTTGCCAGCTGATCGGCGGTGAGGAGGTTGTTGATGCGAGCGACGACCGCAAGGTGGCGGAGTTTTTCATTGCTGCTGTGCGGTTCTTCTAAGAGGCGAAGGAAGCCAAGCGGCACTTTTGTTTGTTGAACGAAGTACCTGACGGCAACACTGCTAACTTTAGTCTGTAAGATATCCCCTCGTCGCTCTGGAGTCAGAAATTTCATCATCGGAAAGTTGTCAAAAATTTCCGGTAGTTCCCTGGGGCCTTCACATAGTCGCAAAGTTATGGATGGATTGCTCATCTGGTCACCGCCTGTTTGGGCGATGATTGTTGCTCGCAAACGGTTAAATTTCCAGATCTTCTATAGGCTTGGTGCAAAGTTTTTTATCACGCGCTCGTTCTCTTGAATTTCCACTAGGAACTGCTCAAGTATGTCCAGAACCATCTTGGAGCTGTTGTAGACGCCGCGTGTCTCAAAGACGAGCTCGAGGCGAGGAGTAGGTTCTCCGTTGAGTGCAATGAAGACAAATGTGGCTGGCTCGGGGTCATTGTTTTGGGGGACCATCCAGACCAGGAACTGTTGATTGAATAACGTGATTTTGTCCTGCGATTCAATCACGTGAAATTGTCGGGTGATGGGAGCAAGCACACGCTCATCCGCTTCTGCAAGGCGGGTAAGGCCTAGGTCGTGAAGTTCGCTCAACCCAATCTCAACCACTCCCTCGGGTAGCCAGTCACTTAAGTTATTGGCAAAGAGCCGGTACGTAGCGTCAATCTGTGTCAAATCAATCATCCGTGATCCTTCTATCGGAGGCTCCATCCCCCATTAGGGTCAGAATAGGGGAAAATTGGTAGATTGTCAAGTAAAAAGTTGACTCGTTGCATCCCTCTAAGCGTGAAAAACAATGGGGTGTTTTGGTAGACTCTTCGAATTGGTAGCACAACTTCTGGGCGGTTATGAGGCAATATCTTCTACTTTTGGTTCTTGTTCCAAAGGTTCTTCTGGCGCTGACCACCAATGTCACGGCAGATTCGGCGGTGCTTGTAAATAGCGACACGGGGGCAGTTCTCTTTAGTAAGAATCCCAATAAGCCGCAGTACCCTGCCAGTGTGGGTAAGATGGCAACGGCTCTCTACGCTCTTCATAGCAATCGTGATGACCTCGACAGGGTGGTCATTGCCGATGGAGAATCCTTGGCGAGAGTCGATCCGCAGGCGAAAAGAAAGGCGAATTATGGTTTGCCTGCCTACTGGTTGGAGAACGACGCAAAGCTGGTCAATATTCGGCAGGGGGAGGAACTGTCGCTAAGGGACTTGTTGTATGCGACGTTGGTTGCCTCAGCGGGTGATGGCGCGAATTTAGTGGCTCGTGAGGTCGGGGGATCGATTACTCGTTTCATGGAAGAAATGAATCTTTATCTGCGTGACATCGGCTGTACACAGACGTTGCTGAAGAATCCTCACGGTCTTCATCACCCGGAACAGAAGTCGACTGCCCTCGATCTCTCTCTCATCGCGAGAGAGGCGCTCAAGTATCCCGAATTTCGACAGATCGTAAGCACCGTGGAGCACCAGCTACCAGGCACATCGCAACAAAAGGCGCGACGCCTCAAGCAGACAAATCGTCTCCTCAACAAGAAAAAACCGGAGTATTACGCTCACGCTATTGGAGTCAAAACAGGGTGGACAGGTGACTCGCTTAACACCTTCGTAGCCGCCGCCGAGCGCGATGGCCGAACCCTCGTGGCGGTGCTTCTTCGAGCGGAAAAACGAGCGGAAATTTTTCAGGATGCCAAGAGGTTGTTCGAGAAAGCCTTTGCCGAAAAGAAGAAAAGCAAAAGGGCGTTTGCTAAAGGCACTCAGGAATTTTTCGCGGATGTGAAAGGTGGACAGAATCAGGTCCAGGGCGCGTTGCACGAGGATCTGCTCATTGAGTTTTTTCCATCGGAAAAGCCAAGTCTCAAAGCATCGGTTCGATGGAATGCACTCGAAGCACCTGTTGAGAAAGGGAGTGAAGTGGGAGAGTTGATTGTAACGGCAACAAATCTCACGTTTGAAAAACGAATTCCGATTTTTGTCGCGGAGCGAGTATCGGCTACATTCCTAAAAAGCTACGGATGGCCGATGGCTGGAATCGCACTTCTAAGTGTTGGTTGCTTCGCAATTCGCTTTCGGGCAAGCAAATAGCAAAGCTAGGCCATTGGAAAAATAGGTCAGGACAATCGCATTATGAGTATAATTCTAATAAGCAACTCTTTCGCAGGAGCTTGTGATTGATTGCATTTTTTTAGACGCAAAGGCGCTGAGGCGCAAAGGTACGCAAAGAGGAAGGTTTGGTTATTAGCGCCCCAACACACTCCTTTGCGCCTTAGCGCCCATACTTTTACCCACAAGTTTTTGTGACGGAAAGATGCGGCTTGTGCCGTGCGTGCTTTTTTGCTGCGGCAGCAGCAGAGGCACTTAGGTGTGCCCGGCATGGCAACGAACTAGAGGGTGAAAGTCCCTTACTGGCCCGAAGGGGGG
>JBFIDQ010000170.1:0-6822 GCA_041603795.1 Chlamydiales bacterium | reverse complement strand
TTTAATTGACAAAAACTATTCACATGTATACAATTGGCAACATAAAACGTAAATATGGACTTTTATAATGAAAATATCATCATTTAACACCACATTACAAGAAGCAACGAACTCGTTAGGGCTTGACCACGCAAATGAGGCCGTAAGAAAGGCTGTCAAGCTGGCGGTCAAAGCAACACGCCGAGCTAAAGCTTCAAGCACAAGCAAAACCGCTGAATCCGCTACTTTTTTCGCAAAAGCGAGCAGCAGCTTGCGAGCTCTCGCCAACAGAGTCAGTAAGGTCGCGACAAGTGTCTACCAGAAAAATGCCTCCATCATCAACCCAGCGCTCAAAATCGGTGCTGTATGCGCACTTGCATACGGAGCATACCGCATAGGAAAATTCGCCTGGGCCAAATGGGAGGCCTACAAGGCAAATCAGCAGCCAAGAGAAGATGAGTCTTCTTATAAGCAGGATTTCAAATCAGGGAATAATCCGGTCGTAAAGACGACTCCATACTTAAATAACGACACCACCCAAGAAGCCCCAGCAACTCAAACGCCTGCCGAAGTCTCTCTACCCCCTGCCGCTGCCCCTGCATCCACACCCAAAGAGCAAGCTCCTATTGAGCCAAAAACACCGAAAGTTGCAAGCACCCTAAGTGGACTACTGTGGGAGCCAACTCTTAGCCAAAGAGCTATCACACCACTTGCAGCCAATAACGACTCTTCTTTACTCACGCAACTACTTCTAACAAGAGCGGAGCAGCCACAGCGTCCCCTCTCTCTAAATGGCCCCGAAAGAATAATCCAGAGATACTGGATCGTGCTCAATTTTAAGCCAAACAGAGAACCAGTCATGCTTAGCGAGAATGCACAGGGCGCTCTTACTCCTACGCTAGAAAATAGAGTAACTAGGCAGAACACAAGGCTTGCAATAGCTTTGAGCCCACAACAAGTGATGGAAATTTGTAGATTTTTTGTTCCAAATAGCACTCACACCACCCGTGACAACCATGCGGTTCTGCCACAACAGATTGGTCGCCCTGCAGGCCGAAACAACGTTACTTTTCAACTTCCAAAGGGTTTTGAAAGGTTTTTGCCACAGAGCCTTCACAGCTTCACTCTGATAAGTCAGACAGCTCCAAGGCAAGTAGAACTCTATTCATCCACGCCCGACGAAGACAAAACTGCTCAAAGCGAGCCCCTACCGGTGACTGAGCAAACTAGAGAGCTGGTGAACGGTTTTAAGCGCATGTTTTTCAATGCACATTCGTCTATTCAAACCCAGCCTGAAGTTGCACTGACTTTTCCAACATGGAAACCTCATCTCGAACAGAATCTGCATACCAGGCCATTGGGACCTTCCGTAGAACTACAGCCAATACGCCGCACTTCAACTTCAGCTAGACCTTCTCGGACGGAGCTCCCTGTACAAATGATGCTAGCCGGAACCTTAGCCGTTCTAAGTCGCGGAAAAAGAGGTCGATTCCCCCTCATATAGCAAAGGTGCCGCTGCCCCTCTCACGCGAACACCCACTCACCGCGATCACTTTCCTCCCAAATTTTCTCGATCTCTTGGGTCACTTCTCCATCCTCGTGGGCGGCGATGCGTTTTACTGCGACGTAGGCTTCCTCGCAAAGCTCGTTGGATAGCGAGCGAAACGTAGCCAGCTTTCTTAGCCAAATGACAGCCAATGGACCATATTTCCGACTTCCAGCTCCTTCCCCACGCCTCGCGCGCATATCGAGCTGCGTGGCCGCTGCTCGTAAAAAGCGGTGACGAAGAGCAAGTGCTCCGGCTTCCTGAATGAAGCCCGATCCGGGTCCATGTACGGCCAAAATCGCATCGCCAGTCAATAGGAAATTGACCTCCAAGGAGGCCTCAATCGCTTCCAGCGAGTAGTCGCCTTTGAATGCTCGGAGAAGCGGATGTAAATTGGGTCGATTTTGCAATTTTCTTCCCACCTGTCGAAGCACCCCCAGCAAAGCCTGTAGGCGAACCGGAGAGCAAAGCCGCCCTCCCTTGTGACACAATTCAATGATATTTCTTTGCACAAGCGCCATTCGCGTCGGATCCTTATCGTGCTCGGCAAGCATGCATGCGATCGCCGCACCGTCCCTCTCAGGCGCCGCCAGCACACCGCTCCAGAGCTCCCTTAAGTATTCAGCTTGCAGCTGAGGATAGCGCTCCGCGAATAGAGCCAGTACCGGACGCATTAGATCCGGATCCGGAAGCATTTTAATGAAGAGCGCAATCACCGCCTTTTCCTTTGCTCCCTTTGCTTGATCGCCACAAGTGAGCATTTTCGGGTGCGCCACCCCATCCAATAGATGCTTAAAAAGGGTCAGGACTAAGATTCTTGTCCGAGGAGACCCCATTACCTCTCGTAAGAGCGCCTCTTTTTCCTCAAACAGCAAAGTGAGCGCTGTGAGGTCAAGGCGCCGCCTCTTCCCCAACTGCTTGAGTAGAGTAACAATTCCCTCAGTCGCCGCGTGACCAGCCCCTACCTGCTCAAAGAAAACTAGTAGTGTTCTGATCTGAGCTCCCATAGGTGCATTTGACAAAGAGGCGAAGTGAATCACGCTGCGTATGGAATCCGTCCACAACGTCCTGTCAGTAATTAATTTTTCACTAAATCCCCGTAGCGCATCCAAGGCCGCATCGCGCTCCTTAAGGATCTGTCGCGTCTGCTTACCGCTATCGAGTCGAACGCGATAGGCCAGATTTCGCGCTGCTAATCGATTTTCTGCCCTTCTTTTGCTTGAATCCTTTGAAAGGGCCAGACAAAAGCGTTCAAACGAATCGATTTGAGTGAGCTCTCGCTCTTCATACTGCTCATGGGCATGCCCCTCCTCCAAAGATGGAAGCAGTTGCTTTAGGTAGTGCGGATGCAGCGCCTGCATCGAGAACCCCCCTACTGCCACCTTGGCAGCGGCAGAAAAATAGGCAGATGCCGCGCTAGGCTGTTCGGGCTGAATCCCACGCCTCGTCATCTCCTCATAGAGAAATGCGAGCACCCTCTTACAAGCCCAAGACGAGTCAGAAGGCTCAACTTGCGACGAATAATTCACCAACCGGGGCAGGTCCTCAATCGACACATGGTTCACCCTCCCATAGTGAAAAAGGGTACTGAGCGCCTGCTTCCGCACCGCCTCCTGTTCTCCCTTCGGAGCCTGTTTGATTGCCCGCCTCATGTAGTCCCAAGAAAACTCCAGCAGAGGCTCCCCCAACGCCTTTTCAAAATAGGGCGTTGGATCAGGCGATCTAATAGAAGTCATGAAATTCTCTCCATCTCTAACAAACGATAAATTGGATTCTAGTAACACCTCCGGAAGTTAGATTTCAATCGTTTTTTTTTCTTTGATTCGATACACTTTTAATCATGCTTGAACAAACAAAGCTATTTTTAGCACCAATGGAGGGACTGGGAGACCGCCCCTTTCGAGCCGCCATGGCCACCACTGGCGGTTTCGATGAAGCGTGCACAGAGTTCCTTCGCGTCCCTAAAAACGCGCACTGTCCGAGTCTAGCCAAAAGATACCAGGCCGACGAGCTTGGCTTGATTCCCCTTGCCGCACAAGTAATGGGTTTCGACCTCGATTTGGTGCCTAAGATGTGTATCGAGCTAGAAAAGCGCGGGGCTCCGCGTATTGATCTCAACTGCGGCTGTCCCTCTAACACAGTAACAGGTCGAGGCGCCGGATCGAGTCTACTGCAGAACCCCGACCACCTTAACCAACTTGTTCGGGCCATGGTTGACTCCGTCTCCGTACCCGTGAGCGTCAAACTCCGTTCCGGCTACCAAGACACCACCCTTTTTGATGAAAACATCAAGGCAGCAGAGGAGGCAGGAGCGTGCTTTCTTACGCTTCATCCCCGCACCAAAGTAGAGGGCTACAAGCCTCCCGCGCACTGGAATCTCATCACAAGAGCCAAGGAATTAGTTGATATTCCAATAATCGGAAACGGGGATATTCTTACCGTAGCCGATGCCGCGCGCATGCTGCAGGAAACGGGTTGTGACGGACTCATGATTGGTCGCGGCGCGGCGCGGAATCCATGGATTTTCCAGGAGATTCGAGGTCAGGATCGATGCAGTTTTTCCGTAATCGACCATTATCTCCGCACCTATTTTGCGCAAATGGAGGGCTGGAGAGAGCGCACCCAAGTGAACAAGCTCAAACAAATGATTAACTACCTTTTTCAGACGAATGAAGAGCTTTCTGCCGCACGTCCGACCTTGTTGAGGTCCGCTCCAAGCCATCCCCACGCCTTTTTAGAGATGATTCTCGAGGCTCTTCGACAAAGGGGCCGTTTTTCTATTGAAAAGAATGCCCTCATGCCGTATAAATGAGGCCTTAGAATTTGAACGGCAGGATAACTGATGAAAACGCGCGCTTCAGTAAAAGCGGACCCTTCGAAGGGGGACAAGATTGTTCGCCGCAAGGGCAGACTTTATGTAATTAACAAAAAGGATCCCAACCGCAAGATGCGGCAAAAGGGCCGAGCACTTAAGAAGTAGGAAATAAAATGGCTAAGAAATCCGCAGTTGCTAGAGAAGATAAGCGCCAGAAGCAGGTACACCGCAAGTGGAACCAGCGTCAGTTGCTAAAGAAGCAGATCATTGATCCTAATCTAAGTGACGAGGTACGTGACCTTGCCCGCGACAAGCTGGCAAATATGTCCCCGAACGGCTCCCCTACTCGCCTGCACAACCGCTGCAAGCTAACAGGACGTCCGCACGGCTACCTCCGCAAGTTCGGCATCAGCCGTATTTGCTTCCGCGAGATGGCAAACCAGGGACTCATCCCAGGCGTCACTAAGGCAAGCTGGTAACAGCACACTAAACCTCTGAAATATGCGACCCCGATTTCCATTGGGACCACATATTTCGGAGGTTTATTATTTACTCCCAAGACATCATGAATGCAGAAGCAATCCTCCAACAAGTCTTTGGCTTTGAAAAGTTCCGTCCGCTTCAAAAGCTGGCGATAGACGGTGCAATAAGCGGTCGCGACTGCTTAGTGGTTTTGCCAACAGGCGCTGGCAAGTCCCTCTGCTATCAGATCCCTGCTCTGGCAAAGAACGGCGTAACGGTGGTGGTCTCGCCACTGATTTCTCTCATGAAGGATCAAGTTGATGCGCTGCGTAGCCACGGCATTGCAGCTGCATTTTGGAATTCATCCCTCTCCCACAGCGAAGCGGATCATGTGGTGAGCCAGCTCCATTCGAATCAGCTCCGCCTACTCTATGTGGCCCCGGAGCGTTTCACCAACACTTACTTCACCTCTTTGCTACAGAAGATACCGGTGACACTGGTCGCCATTGATGAGGCGCACTGCGTATCCGAATGGGGACACGATTTTCGGCCGGACTACCGGCATTTGAGTCGACTCAAGGAGCTGCTTCCCGGCGTGCCACGCATGGCACTCACGGCCTCAGCCACGACGCACGTCTCACGCGACATTGAGCAGTCACTTGGTCTCGACACACCAGTCATTGTAAAGGGTAGTTTTGATCGACCCAACCTCCATTATGAGGTCCGCTCCAAACAAGACGCTACAGGCGAAATCTTGTCCTTTTTACAGAGTGCGGAGCGCGGATCAGGCGTCATCTACTGCGGCTCTCGAAAGCGCGTGGAAGACGTCGCCAGCTCCCTGCAGCGAGCAGGGTTCAACGCCCTCCCCTATCACGCAGGTCTCTCCCGCCACGATCGCGATGACCATCAGACGCGCTTCATTCGCGACGAAGTCCCCATTGTAGTGGCAACGATTGCTTTTGGGATGGGAATCGACAAACCAAATATTCGGTTTGTGATCCATTACGACATGCCAAAGAGTCTCGAGAATTACTACCAGGAAACGGGACGCGGGGGTCGCGACGGACTGCCAAGCAGCTGCCTACTCTTTCACTCCTACTCCGACCGCCGCATTCTCGAGTCGTTTATCGACAAGGTAGAAGATCCAGAGGAGCAGCGACGCCAGCGACAAAAGCTCCTGCAGATGGACGCCTACGCGGCACGCCGCAAGTGTCGCCGCGCAACGCTTCTGCAGTATTTTGGCGAGGAATATCCCTCTAAGACGTGCGGCAATTGCGACGTCTGCTCTGGCGATCAAAAGCTCGTCGATGCAACAGAAATTGCCTATAAAGTCATCTGCGCCGTGATCCGCTTGGAACAACGGGTCGGAGTCGTAGCCGTCATTGACACCCTTCGAGGTATGGACAACCAGAAGATCCGAGCTCTCGGCGCGCAAAACCTCTCCGTCTACGGCATCGCAAAAGAGCTCTCTAGGGGATACGTACGAGAAGTTGTTCAGCAACTTTGTGGAGAGGGCTATCTGGAAATTAGTACAGGCGACTACCCCATCGTATTGGTCCCTGCGAAGGGAACGCAGGCGGTTTATCAAAGGGAGAAGATTCTTTTGCACCTGCCAGATCCTGTAGAAAAAGCAAAGAAAGAGCGGGTCACTAAGAAGGAACTGGACTACGACGACGGCCTATACGACGCACTTCGGACCCTTCGCAAGCGCCTAGCTGTGGAGGCCGATGTGCCGCCCTACAGCGTCTTTCCCGATCGCTCATTGCAGGAGATGTCCTACTACCTACCGCAGACGTCCGAACAGTTGTTGATGGTGTCGGGTGTAGGCGACTTCAAGCTAGGGAAATATGGGACACTCTTTCTCAAGGAGATCGCGGCATATGCCAGCCTAAACGGACTCCAACCCAAAGAGAGAAGGGCCGCCACACCGCTGCCCAAACGTGCCGTAAGTCAGTCACGTCTTGAAGAAGTGCGCGCCCTCACAGAGCGAGAAGTTCTTCTCCCCGAGATCGCAGAGACC
>JBFIDQ010000169.1:0-6853 GCA_041603795.1 Chlamydiales bacterium | reverse complement strand
TTTTTGCTGCGGCAGCAGCAACGGCCTCTAGCCCCGGGTGGAGGCGCAGCCGGAACCCGGGGTATTGGGGTAGTAAAATCCGCGCTGCTGGAGCAGCGCCGGCGGGCCGTAGTGGTTTGGGCAGTGTTGATTGTACGTGCAGTTCAAGGCATAACGATTCGCCGGCGCGACTCCCTCCTGCAATCGTACACCCCGGGTTCCGGCTTCGCCTCCACCCCGGCCTAGAGGCCATTGCTGCTGCCGCAGCAAAAAAACCGCACTGCACAAACTGCATATTTCCGTCACAAAAACTTGTGGGTAAAAGTATGGCTGCCTCCCTGCGTTTAATTGGTCGTAACCCTCTGATTGTTAGTGTTTCCATGAATTTTTGAGAGGTTACCCAGTTTCCGCCCCAATCCACCCATAGCGTGAGCCATAAGCGTTTCACCTACCGGAGCATTCTCCCCTAGAAGACGAGCGAAACTCAACCCAGCAAGCCGTCCGGCAGCTCAACCTGCTTCCCCGCCACATAGGTAGCGCGGATGGCGCGATCATCGCCCATCATCATGAGGGCAAAGAGAGCCTCTTCGAGAGTGTCGCAGTAGCCCATGCGGTACTTCATCAGGGGTGTGGAGTGAAAATCGAGTATTGCCAGGTCTGCTTCCATACCGACCGCCACGCTACCGACTTTATCTTCTAGATAGAGAGCGCGGGCGCTGCCGCGGGTGGCCAGATAGAAAGCGTGTGGTGCGCTGAGCGCGTAGCCGCGCATCTGGGCCACCTTGTACGCCTCGTTTAGCGTCTGTAGCGGCGAGAAACTGGTCCCTGCCCCCAAATCACTCCCCATTCCAACACGCACATGGTGCCCACAGCACGCTTTTTTTAGGTCGAAGTGACCACTTCCGAGGAAGAGGTTGGATGTCGGACAGTGTGCTAGTGAAGCGCCGCTTTCGTAGCAGCGTTGCAATTCTCTTTCCGAAAGGTGGATACCGTGACCAAATATTGAGCGCGGACCAAGAAAGCCGTAGTGTTCGTAGACATCGAGGTAATCCTCCCTTTGTGGAAAGAGATCCTTCACCCATGCGAGTTCCCCCTTATTCTCCGACAAATGCGTCTGCAGGTAGGTACCAGGATGTTCCTGCCATACAGCTCCCGTCATTTCCAGCTGCTCCGGCGAACTTGTCGGTGCAAAGCGTGGGGTCACTGAGTAGAGTTGGCGTCCCTTTCCATGCCAGCGTGCGATCAATTCCTTCGTCTGATCATACCCCTGCTGCGGGGTGTCTAAGAGTGGGGCAGGGGCGTTTCGGTCCATTAGCACCTTGCCCGCTATGTTACGCATGTTGCGCCTCTCTGATTCCTCAAAGAAAGCGTCAACTGACTCCGGATGCACCGTGCAGTAGACCATCGCCGTGGTGACCCCGTTGCGCAGACACTCATCGAGATAAACCTGGGCGACCTCCCGGCCGTGCTCTTTTGACGCGAACGCCTGCTCCACTTGGAACGTGTACTTGTTCAACCAGTCGATGAGCTGCTCCCCGTACGCAGCGATCATCTGCGTTTGCGGATAGTGCACGTGGCAGTCGACAAATCCAGCTGTGATCAGACAATTGGGGTAGTGAATCGCCGGCACATCAATGGTATCCGCCGGCCCCACCTGTGTGATGATTCCGTTCTCCATCACCACAATGGCGTCAGATTCGTAAACCATGCACTCGGCTAGATCCTGGACAAATGGGTCATCATGAAAGGTAAGTAACTGACCACGAATAGCAACTGTCATCGATTTTCTCCTAGGGACACCTTAGCACAAAGCGCGTTTCCCTTTGACCCTAAACGATGCATCGCCTATGATTAAGGTACTAGGAATTATTTTATATTTACCATGCTCAAGGCGATCAACAGACTTTTTTTCGGAATCGGCGAATACACCGTGCTTATTCTCGACGTTATTTGGGCATCCATCATTCGCTTTCCTCCCTGGAATCTGCTACGCGATCAGTTCTTTAATGTTGGTGTTCTTTCACTACCCGTAGTTGCCTTTACCGGACTCTTTACCGGAATGGTCCTCGCAGCACAGAGCTTCTTTCAACTCTCCGACAAAGGACTGGCGAGTGCAACGGGGTTGATGGTCGGCAAAGCAATGATGACGGAGCTCGGCCCCGTACTTACCGCTTTTATGGTGACCGGACGAGTGGGTGCTGCGATGTGTGCCGAGCTTGGAACGATGCGCGTGACCGAACAAATTGATGCGCTCAAGTCGATGGCTGTGAATCCGCACCGCTATCTCGTAGCTCCCCGCTTGATCGCTGGTACCATCATGATGCCCATTCTCACCCTCTTCAGCTGCATCACAGGCATCGCTGGAGGTTATGTCGTAGCCGTCCACTATTTTGGCATGGCCTCCAATATCTACTTCGACCCCATGCCGATTCACATCACCAACTTTGACTTCTTTTCCGGGCTCCTCAAGTCGTTTGTTTTCGGCATACTTATTGTCACCATTTCCTGCTACCGAGGGATGACCACCACGGGAGGAGCTGCAGGAGTTGGGAATGCCACGACAAATAGCGTTGTGATCTGCTACACTGCCATCCTAATCACGAACTTCCTACTTACGCTCACCATGAATACGGTCTACTCCAGCCTTCAAGAGGTATTTGGGCATTGGCTATGAAAGACGAAATCCTCATTGACGTCCACGACCTCTGGAAAAGCTTCGGCACGATCAAGGTCATTACTGGACTGAATCTCCAAGTAATGCGAGGCGAAACTCTCGTCATCTTGGGACGTTCTGGCTGCGGAAAAAGCGTTTTACTCAAGCACATCATTGGCATTCTTAAGCCAGATAAGGGTTATGTCGATGTCAACGGAATACGAGTGACCGATCTGCGGTCGCGCCAGCTCTACCGTGCCGTTAAGGACATGGGCATGCTCTTTCAAGCGGCTGCGCTTTTCGACTCGCTTTCGGTCGGTGAAAATACGGCCTTTTACTTGCGGCAGCATGGCGACCCCGAGACGGGCGACCGTATCCCTGAGGTGGATATCCAGAGACGGATTAAGGAGGCGTTGGAGATGGTCGACTTAAGTGGAACAGAGGGAAAGATGCCTTCCGACCTCTCAGGTGGTATGCGCAAACGAGCAGCTCTTGCTAGACTGATTGCGTACCGCCCCCATCTACTTCTGTATGACGAGCCCACAACGGGACTTGATCCCATAACGGCCATGCAAATCAACGACATGATTCTCAGTACACAAAAGGAGCTCGGTGCCACATCCATTGTGGTCACTCACGATATCCTTTCTGCCATCCATGTAGGTGATCGTATCTGTCTCCATCACGACGGAAAAATTCAACACATCGCACCAAAGAACGACTTTCTTAAAATCGACGATCCTTTGGTGCACGCATTTATTGACAGTACCCTGCACGGAGCAGAGGTCCCCAAACGGAAGAGAAGGGGTAAGGGTTAACTATGATTGATCAGAGCAAAAACGTATTCATCGGGATATTTGTGATCGGCGCTATTGCGCTCTTCGCCTACGTCCTCTCCTTCCTCCACCCCTCTGTGGGGGATGGAACGACGATCCTGCGGGCTCGATTCACCGATATCGACAAGGTGAATCCTGGAACGCGCGTTTCCTATGCGGGGCGCCCCGTTGGGGAGGTCGTTGAGATCATTTTGATTGAGGAGGGGCGCGAGGGGCGCACGGATAGGAGCGGACGCTCGTACATGTATGAGCTCGTGTTGCACGTCGACTCCACTGTCTTTGTCTACAACACCGATACCGTTACGATCCTTACCTCTGGTCTTCTGGGCGAACGCTCTGTTGGAATCATCCCACGCAAACCTGAGCCCGACGAAGAAGTGATTCTGATGAACAATCAGGTCATCTACGCCTCGGGTGGCGCATCTGTAGAGGAAGCCATCGGCCTGCTGCAAAAACTCGCGGGAAAAGCGGAGACGATGCTCGACGAGATTGTCACGCTGGTGCGTGACAACAATGAGGACCTCAACCAGATGTTGGTGTCAGCACGGTCTACCATGGATAAAATGGGATCGACCCTCGACCGAGCCAATGAGACGGATATTGTGGGGAGTGTAAAAGAGGCGGCGGACTCCTTTGAAACATCCATGAATGAACTACAGAAGCAGCTCAAGGAGCTCCAGGAGCGCGAGCTTTGGGCATAAGTCAGTGACGTTGCGGAGAACATACGTAGCATCACGGAGTCAATTGACAAGCCACGCAAGCTCAGCGAAACGGTCGATAATATTCACATGCTTTCCGAGCGCCTTAACGTTCTAGAAGGGCGGGTGGAAGGGTCGTGGGACAAAGTCGACCTTACCCTTGACGAGGTGCGGGTCGCAGCGGAAAATGCGAGAGAGATCACCGAAGATGGTTTGGAGGTAGCTGCCGATGCGAAGGCATTCATGAGAAGCCTCAACAGTGGAAGCGGCACTCTCGGCAAGCTCATCAAAGATGATGAGCTCTACCTCCGCACGACCTCCATCATGAGCAAAGCTGAAACCCTCATGAACGATGTCAATCACTACGGCCTTCTATTCCACCTCAACAAGCAGTGGAAGCGGGGCCGCACGAAACGTGCGAGCGCGATTGCAGCGATCGATACGCCACGTGAGTTTCGTGAATACTTTGATGAGGAAGTTGACCAGATGAATACGGCGCTTTCACGAGTCAATATGCTACTGCAGCAAGCAGATGAAAAAGGGCAAAGGGACGAGATCACTAGCAATGAGGCCTTTTCGGATGTCTTTGCCGACCTACTGCGACAAGTCCAGGGCCTGGAGCAGTCACTTAAGTACTACAATGAAAGCCTTCACGCGCCTCGCTAAATGGAGAGAGCCATGCCAGAGCCACTACCGTACTCGGAGATCGCAAAAGGAACGTTCCTCATCGCAACGCCTGATATTCAAACGGGACTCTTCTTTCGAGGCGTGATTTTGCTCTGCGAGCACAGCCCTAATGGCTCTTTTGGATTGGTAATCAACAAGAAAATCGATCTCGATCTTCCTGAGGAGATCGTCGACCTCAAGGAACTAGCGAACCCTAATGTGGGAATTCGAGCGGGCGGCCCCGTACAAACCAACCAGATGATGCTGCTGCATAATAGTCCGACGATTCCACAACAGACCATGGAGGTGTGTAGCGACGTCTTTCTTGGGGGCGACCTACAGTTTCTTCAGAGTATCATTCGTGATGAAAGCGGGCCCAATATCCACCTCTGCTTCGGCTATGCCGGCTGGGGAGCGGGTCAACTTGAAACGGAATTCCTCGACGGCCACTGGTTTCTCTATCCAGCCGACCACACACACATATTCGAAACATCCCCAGAAAAAATCTGGCAAGCACTCCTAAGGGAGATGGGTGGAAAATACGCAACCCTCTCCATGATCCCCGAGGATCTTTCCCTCAACTAAAGGCGGCCATTAAAAGTCACCAACCTCTAGCGAAATTTCGTTCGATAGTTTTGAATTTGCCACGAAGATATTCCACGGAGAATTTCAGCTTCTCATATTCGCCACTAGCTTTTGATGCTGGACTGCTTTCCATTTCATTCACCTTCTTGCCAAGGTCGATTATGAGACCCTCGAGCCTCGTAATTACCTTACCGCGATTTTGACAATTTTCCCCAGTCACAATATTTAATTTTCTTTTTGCAGCTATCCTCTCTTTTTCATTTGTGATGTGTGACAGGTTGCCAAACATTTTATAACCATTTTCGTCCCTCAAACGTGCGGACAAGTAACAAAGGTCGAATGCTTCAAGAATCTCTTCCGTGTATTTCCACTCCTCTTTCTTTCGCAGGACATAAATTTCATTGGTAATTTCAGGATTCTTTGACTTAAACCCTTCACCGTTAAAGTGGAAAATATCAAAAACCCTTTGCACGGATTGAAGCTCTAGTGGCGAACTTCTGCCATTCATACTTAGACAAATATCTCCATCTAGCCAGACAATAGACTGGTTTTTTCCAATTAGACGGACATGATCACCCGGCTGAAGAGCTCCCTTAATCACACGATCAGAGCTCCCTACTGGCATTTCTTGGCTTCCATGTCCGAGCATCCCTGGAAACAAACCAGCGGTAACGATAGCTGTTTGATGGCTATCGCCGTAACTGTTATTGATCGGATGTACTGAATATAGGCGTTGCACGACCCTGGGCAACAAGGAGGTTCTTTCAGGTTCCTTTCCGCCGCCATAAATATTTCCAAGCAGTGTCGAGTACTCAAATCCCTTGTATTTGAACTCCATTTTTGCGACAACAATTTTCTTATCGTTTAGCGCTGCCGGATCAACCTTTTTTGTATACTCGCCTAACAGCTTAGCCTTTTCAGTTAAAAATTCACGACTAGATGCACAAAGTAGGATATCACCATTGGTGTCTACCTTAACCGTACTGGTTAGGCCCCCATCGGCAGAATGATGGTGAAGGAACTCTTGTCTGCATCGTTTATCCAACTCACCGTCGGAATCGTCATCAGAATCGTCACCCTCATTTTCAGAAACACGCTCCAAAAGGGCCTTCTCGAATTCTTGATGGCAAAAATCGCGGAACGATTGCGACGATCGCGGGGAAATACTCATTTTTTTTTCTCCTTGCTTAGGGATTAGTCGGGGAAGAAAAAAACTTCCACTTTTCGCTTTGATATTAGCGCATAGAACAGATTATCTCAATGCATTATTACGATTTGTTGTGGCAAAGTGGAAATTTCCGAATATGGCAGCGTACATCGGCGTCTTTCATGATTTCGGCATCAGCGGCGCTCACCTGGTCGCCTAAAAGGTACCTTTCAAATTTATTGCACGGTTTTTTTTTAACGCGGAGGCGCGGAGTCCGCAGAGGAGCGCA
>JBFIDQ010000168.1:0-6870 GCA_041603795.1 Chlamydiales bacterium | reverse complement strand
GCCACCGGCACCACCGGCACCTCAGGCTTAGCTGCTGGAGGTGCCACAACGGTGGTGACTGGACCACTTTTCAACTCCGCTACAAACGACTCTTTGGTCGTCCGCGTACCACCACCAGTGGCAACGGTTGCAGCGGGAGCCGCGACGGGCTTAGGAATGATTTCAGCCGCTTTAGGAGCCTCCTGTGGAACCTCTTTGGGCGGCGCCTCTGGCGCTATACCTGCCGCCTCCGTATCAACGTAACCGATCACCTGACCCACCTGTACCGTGTCGTCCACGTTGACCGTGAACGAAATCGCGCCAGCTTGTGGGGCGTAGAGGACCTGATTCACCTTATCCGTTTCCAGCTCCAGCACCTCTTCGTCCATCGCAACCTGAGCGCCCGACGCCTTAAGAATTTCGCCTACCGTCGCTTCCGTGATCGACTCCCCCATAGCAGGGACCTTAATTTCCGCTTTCATCCAAATATCTCCTTCATGATGGCGACGTGTTGTTGCTTATGGAGCTCATGCGAGCCAGCTGCTGGGCTAGCAGAGCGAGCTCTGCCTACGTATTTTAGAGTAACCTTTGGAGGCAAAATATCCAGGATCCACGGGCGAATGAAGTCCCATGCCCCCATATTTTTTGGTTCTTCCTGAACCCAGAGCACTTCCTTCACATCCTTGTACTTGCCCAGCACCTCGATGAGACGCTCCTCATGCATCGGGTAGAGCTGCTCCACACGAACAATCGCCAGATCCTTTTTCTTGCTATTCTCTCGCTCTGCAATCAAGTCATAATAGACCCTACCCGTACAGAACGCGATTCTTTTGACCTTCTTGGGAGCCTTCTCGTCGTCAATGATCTCCTCAAACGTCCCCTTGGAGAAGTCCTGCACGGAACTCACACACGCAGGAAATCTTAGGAGTCCTTTCGGAGTAAAGACAATCAAAGGCTTTTTCGCCTCGCGCTTCACCTGGCGCCGCAGCAGGTGAAAGAGCTGCGCAGGGGTCGTGCAATCACATACCTGCATGTTCATATCACCAGAGAGCTGTAGGAACCGCTCCATTCGTGCCGACGAGTGTTCAGGTCCCTGACCCTCATAACCATGAGGAAGTAGAAGCACCAAGGGAGCTGCCCGACCCCATTTCTGCTCCGCTGTACTGATGAACTGATCAATGATCACCTGCGCACCGTTTGAGAAGTCACCGAACTGCGCTTCCCAGATGACCAGTGCGTCCTTGTAGACCAAACTGTAGCCAAACTCGAATCCGAGAACGCCGTATTCCGATAGAGGCGAATTGAAGACGTCGAAGCGCCCCTGATTCGGACTCAAATTACTCAGCGGAAAGTACTTCTTCGCATTCTTTTGATCGAGCCACATCGCGTGGCGATGTGAAAACGTGCCGCGGCGGGAATCTTGTCCGGATAACCGCACGTGCACCCCTTCGTTGAGCAGCGTAGCAAAAGCGAGGTGCTCCCCCATTCCCCAATCGATCGTTTTTTCTTTTGGCTTTCCCTGCAGCATCTTCTGGCGCTGCTCAATAATTTTTAGGAGCTTGCGATTGATATTGAAGCCCTCAGGGACCGTACATAGTATATCACTTAGCGCCTTGAGGGTTTTTGCCGGCACAGCCGTCTTTGTCTTGCGAAAGAACTCCTTCCCCTTCCGCGTCGTTTCCGCTCGAGGCTTGGGTCTTGGGGAGGGTGCCTTTGCCGCATCGAGCGCTTCTTGGAGTCCCGCCTTAAACGACGCCTCCAGCTGTTCCGCCATCGCCTTTTCCAGGTGCCCCTGTTCGATGAGGAAGTCGCGATAGACCTCTCGTACGGCCTTCTTCTTGCGGATCAATTGGTACTCGAGCGGCTGCGTATAGGCAGGTTCATCGCCCTCATTGTGGCCATACTTGCGGTAGCAATTCAGGTCGATGAAAACGTCGCAGCCGAAACGGTGGCGAAGGGCCACCGCCATATTTGTGGCATGCACACATCCCTCTGGATCTTCCACATTTACGTGGAATACCGGAGAAGAAAAAGCGCGTGCGATATCTGTGCAATAGTGGGTCGAGCGTCCATCTTGCGGGAGAGTGGTGAACCCAATCTGGTTATTGATCACCAAGTGAATTGTCCCACCGGTAGAATAGCCTGGAAGGTTGTAGAGCTGCAGGGCCTCGTAGATGATGCCCTGACCCGCAATCGCCGCATCGCCGTGGATAAGAATCGGAATCGACCGATTTTTGGTCAGATCATCCCCCGAAGCCACCTGCTTCGCCCGGCAGATCCCTTCTACGACGGTATCCACTGACTCCAAGTGGCTCGGATTTGCTGGCAGTTCCACATGGACCTTGTGTCCGGAGTCCGTTTTGTAATCGCTTTCGAACCCCTTGTGGTACTTCACATCGCCAGAGCCCTCGAAGGAATCTGGGATATACGCCTCTTCGAATTCAGAAAAGATATCCGTGTAGTCCTTTTGAAGGATATTCGAAAGGACATTGAGTCTGCCCCGGTGCGCCATTCCGATCACGAACTGCTCACTTCCCAGCTTAGCGCCCTCCTCGATAACCGCAGCTAGCATCGGGATAAGCGTTTCGCCCCCCTCTATAGAGAAGCGTTTTTGTCCCGTATACTTCGTGTTGAGAAAGATCTCGAAGAGTTCAGAGCGGTTGAGGTGCTGCAGGATGAGCTTCTTTTGCTCAATTGAGAGTGTGGGCCGAAAACGCGACGGTTCAATGCGCTTCTGCAGCCACGCCTCCATTTCCGGCCTTTGGAGCCCCATGTATTCGACACCGATGCGATCGCAATAGGTTTCACTGAGGATCGAGATGATTTGCTCCAGAGGAGCTTCCTCCTCCTGCATCAGCCCACAAGTAGGAAACGGTTGCGACATCTCTTCTGGGGAGAAGCCTAAAAGCTGAGGATCCAGCTCCGGGGTACTCTGTATCGGTTCAGGATCAATCGGGTTGATGTCGGCAAGCAAGTGACCGTAAGTGCGATACGCCGCGAGGAGATTATAAATTCTTATCGGAGCCGGCCCGATAGCCGGCGCACGTTGCAGGGCAACTGTCCCATCGCCATTGCGATCCATTTCCGCAAAGGTGCGCTGCCAACTTGGTCCAACCGTGGAAGGATCCTTCTGGTAGCGCGCGTACATATCCTCTAGCAGTCCAGCATTACTTGTATCCCAACTCATTGGCGTTCCAACCTCCCATCCACCAGGGTTGTACCGCACCAGGACGCTTTTGTGCAATGGAGAGTTTGGATCTCACTCACACCTAAACCTCATCATTTTTTTCGCTTTAGGATCTTTTTTTCGACTTAAACCCCAGCGACTTATGGCAAGTTTTTTCTAAAAGATCTAGCCCATACGGTCCCTCTTCCGAGAACTTAAGCGTGCGAGTCATCCGGTCAGAGAGACACCGGGGCCTGCTCAAGGGGACCAAAAGGATTTGCTCCTCTTCTAAAGAAACCAAACATGGAGGTTACTCATGATTATCCAAAACAACCACCTTGCCAGCAAGGCTTACGTTCCCTACCAGACCAACATTAACCACCTTGGCCGTTCGGCAGCTCGTTTGTCGACGGGAAGAAAGTTTGCTTCGGCAGCTGACGGCTCTGGTGAGCTAGGTGTTGCTCACAGGATGCGTTTGAACTACAAGGGATCTGCTACGCTACTATCTGGCATGCAGAATGCTCGTAGCCTATCTCAGTCTCAGGACGAGATTATGACGCAGGTCGAGGACATCATTACTCGTATGCAGGAACTTGCTACGAGTGCTGTAGATCCTACTAAGACCGCTGCAGACCGTACGTCTCTTGAGAACGAGTTTCGTATTCTTTCTACGGAGGTGGCTGAAGTATCGGCTAACACCCAGTACAACGGCGGTCTGATGTTCCAGACGGCTCGTACCATACGTCTTGGTGTTGACGCCACTGAAACGATGACCCTTTCTGCTGTTAACCTGAGTAACCTAAGCTTCACGAGCCTTTCGGTTAGTACTGTAGCTGTGGCTTCTGCTGCGATCATCTCGCTTGCTGGCCGCGCCGCATCGCTTGCCGTACTCCGCTCCCGTAGTCGGGGTCACGCTGCTCGTCTAGAGAGAACACTGAGTTTCACTCAGGACTACATCTCTAACTTGACCAATGCTGAGTCTGCGATCCGCGATGTCGACGTTGCTCAGGAGTCAGGTGAATTTACTAGGGCGCAGGTAGTGGTTGCTGCTAGCCAGGCTGTACTAGCTCAGGCTAACGGAATCACGCAGGGAGCCCTCGCTTTCCTTAACTTCTAAGGAGGTGATTTTACTACTATAATGTAATCCCTACTGGCGGCCCTCTCTTCGAGCGGCTGCCAGTTTCTTTTTTAGGGCCTGAAGTCGAGGTTCGATCTGCTTACGGAGTTTTTTATCCATGCGATCGGGATAGAGCACCCCGTTGATGTGATCATTCTCGTGCATAACGATTCGAGCTTCCATTCCCTTGTATGACCGAGTGAATAAATTTCCCTCTTCATCCAAGGCTTCCACCGTAATGCTGGTTGGCCTGTCCACGTATCCGTGCACTCCAGGAATTGAGAGACAGCCTTCCTCCACGGTATCGTAGTCATTGCCCGGCTGAGATAGTTTTGGATTGATGAAAACCGTAAGCTCGCCTTTGGTCCACTCCCCCTTCTCATCTTCATAATCAGGCCAGATCAAAAAAAGACGTAACGATCGGTGCACCTGAGGCGCTGCTAATCCAAGTCCATTTTGCTCTTCCAGGGTGGCCTTCATATCATCAATGAGTTCACGAATTTCCGCATTGACTTCAGTAATTTCATCAGCCTTTCGTCGAAGCACCGGCTCCCCGTAGTAAGCCAGAGGTAGCACCTTACCCATCTTTCACTCTCTTTTTGCTGAGCAGTATAGCGAACATGAACGCCCATTGCAAATTTTTGATGCAATTAAAAAATGCATACACTAACAAGAGCTTTCTTAAACCAAGGAGACCTCGATATGAGCGCCATTCTTTTTGCCCAACCTCACACCATTTCGGGACAAATCACCTATCCCAAAGATTCACCCAGCGCTCGACCTACGGATATGACGGACCAGAAAGTCAATGTCTACGTAACCATCTGGTTTTTCAAAATTCACGCTGGGACGTTCACAACAGACGCTGAGGGAAGATTTACCCTCGACTACAAAGTTCGTCATCTACCCTTCAGAAAAACCCATACCCTCGTCATGGAGATCATTGGGAAAAAAGCGCCCTACAAGGGCATGTTTTCATGCCTCGTTTCCAAGGAACGAACTCTCGACTCCCACAAGGTTTCCGTAGCAAATAACAGTCGCGAAGTCGGCAACGTGAATATTCAAGGTAAGATCCTGGAATACCTGCCGGACCGACCAGGCCTCAAGCAACCAGAAGATTCAAAAAATCGATTCCATCGGCTCAGTGCGGACTACCTGTTTGAACTCGCAAAGGCAAGTGCGCCGGAGAAGTTAAAGACCATTGCTGGCGGCTTCTTACGTAAACTAGGAATCGGGAAGGGAAATACGGCAATTCTAGAGCGGCGCTTTGGGGAAGCCGACCCAAACCTAAAGATATCGCCCGAAACAACTCTAGATATGATCACCAATGGGATCTATCCGTGCAATTGGCTCAAAGGTCGATCAGAAAATGAATTTGTCACGAAAATTGACTGGTTTCGATATGACCAGGACGTCGAGCCACAGCTCCCCAATGTAACGCTAGTTGCCACCAAGGAGGGCAACAAACTCAACGTATCCGCAGTACAAATTCAGTTTAGACCCGACAGAGAACCTCAGCTCTATGAACCAGATGATAAAGAATTCGAATACGCCCTCGGGATTTTCAACTGCTCTGCCTTGTGTCGCGGAGAGGTCGAATCACACTTAGGCCGTGGCCACGTAGTTACCGAGCAGCACTCCATGGCAGTATTTCGCCATATCCGTCCAGGCACTCCGCTCGGGCGCCTATTGCACCCACATCTACGCGACGTGTTTGAAATCAATCGCCTAGGGAAATCAGCTATTTTCGGTCCGGAGGGTGTGTTAAACGTAACAGGTCTCACTCCCAAGGGAGTCGCTCAAGCTCTCGATGACGTATTGGCAGGAACCGATTACACCTACTACCAACCACGAGAAGCGGTGTGTGAGAGCGACCGCCTCTCGCCTGCCAAAAAACTCTATTGGGAAGTTCTGGGTAAGGTCGTTGATGGTTGGTTTAAGGAAAACGAGCAAGGGATCAAGGCGCAGTGGCATCAGGTAAAAAACATGTCAACGGACCTCGTTCGCCATAGCCGTCCCTATCACCGATGGAATTCTGTAGACAAGCATAGCGACTGGATAGATGGGAGCGAAATCGACAACCCGAATCTGCCTGGGCGTCAGGTGTTTGATGGGGAGCTGCGTGTAATTCGCCCTATTACGCAAGACGATGAGGGTGACTGGAATCGACTCAAACAGTTTTGTCAATTTGCCATCTTCACGGCAACCTTCTGGCATAGTGCCGTGCATATCAGTCAAGCCAAGTGGGGAACCAACCTAGATGTGGCTGTGCTAGCTCCGCGCAATGACGGCAAAGGCAAGCACTTTGGAACGTCAGTAAAAGATGCAGAACGGCAGCTATCCGTAGCTCATACGTTCACCTCTTTTGTCGCCGACACCCTTCTTGAGGATGCCGATGGGGATGTTTTAAGGGTTCTTCAGGCTGCAATAAGAAGTAAGGAAGCGGAGTTTAAAGCGCTTGGATTTCCAGTCTCGGAAATTTTGCGCTCAGTGATCATCTAAGTCCTGATGGATCTATAAGGGACGGAGAGGCCTATCTTGGCCAGGGTTTCGCACTTTAACGATTATTTAAACGCAGAGGCGGAGAGGCCGCAGAGTCGCGCAGAGG
>JBFIDQ010000167.1:0-6923 GCA_041603795.1 Chlamydiales bacterium | reverse complement strand
TTTCGAGCCTGGCTAGGCGTTCGATCTCAGGACTCACTAGAGTCTGCTAAGATCTCCACGCTACGCCAAGCATGAAAATCTCTAGCTGAAAAACCAAAGTCTATGGGCTGCGCGGGGTATAAGGGTAGTGGCAAATTTTATTTTTCGAAACAGATTCCTCTCCACGTGGATCGGTTTAGTTGCGTCTGTTCGCCCAATAGAGTATAAATCTACTCTGTAAGGAAACAACGGGGCAGGCGTGACGGCTACATTAAAATCTATTGGCGATACTCTTAAGCTACGGCGACAAGAGTTGAATCTTTCACTACGCGAAGTGGAAAATGCCACGTCGATACGAGCGACACACCTGCAAGCTATTGAAGAGGGTCACCTGGAACAGCTGATTTCTCATATTTACGCTCAGGGATTTGTTTCGCAATATGCTTCGTTTCTTGGACTCAATGGTGAGGAGATCATATCTCATAACGCTCATCTTTTTGTAGGCGATGCAAAGCAAGAGTTTGCATACGGTATTGGCACGCTAGAGAAGCGTGGAAGTGCTGGCGGTGGTGTAAGTGGCATTCCTAATCTACCTATCGTCGCTGGATTCGCCGTGGTGACCTTCATCGCTTGGCTTCTTGCTCGCTACCTGGACGTGCTATGAAACGCCCGCTCTGGGTTCTTTATCTCTCCGGTATTTGCATGGGGGCAGCTGATGTAGTTCCTGGCGTCTCAGGGGGGACCATGGCGTGGATCACCGGGATCTACGAGGAACTCATTGAGGCAATCACTAGTTTCAACATACGAACCGCTGGACTGCTCCTCAGAGGCCGCCTACGCGAATTTTTCTCCGCTGTCCACTGGCGCTTTTTGCTTGTCCTACTCTCAGGTATCGCCACAAGTATTCTTCTATTGGCTCATTTTATTCAGGGATTGCTCCACGATGAATCTGGACGAACCTGGCTCTATTCTGGGTTCATGGGCCTCATTCTCGCCTCGATCGTGATGTGCTTCCGGCTCGTGAAGCGCTGGAGCTGGAAGGAGTTAGTCGCGATCACGGTGGGAACGTTTCTTGCCTTTGCGATGACCCAAAGCAGCTTCGACCAAGGCGAAAAATACACCGTCGCCTTGGAAAATAATTTAACCGCTCACGTACCGAGCTCCGTTCTAGGAGCTATGATCGCCAAGGGCATACTTGCCACCGATGCTGAGGTTGTAGGTCCGGATGGTCCCGTGTCCGCAGGCGATGTGGCGACAGTGCGTCGCGGAATCGACCCCTGGGCGGTGCTATGCGGCGCCCTTGCCTCAAGCGCCATGCTTCTTCCCGGTGTTTCCGGTGCCTACCTGCTTCAGCTTCTTGGAATGTATGGCATGGCCATTTCCGCCTTAGCCGATTTCACCACTGGAATAAGGACGGGCACTCTCGATTTCGACGCCCTCCTTCTTCTTGGCAGTCTTTTGATTGGAATCGTAGGTGGGATTCTCGTCTTTTCCCGCGCCATAAAGTGGATGCTCCACCATGTCCCTTCTGTAACCACGTCTGCCATCTGCGGCTTCATGATTGGTGCCCTAGGTACCATCTGGCCATTTTGGTCATACCAAACCATCATCAACCCCCTAAAGTTAAGTAAAGGGCCCCTCCTTGAGCCTCTTTACCCGCAGCTTCCCTCTTATGACGACCCTAACACTTGGCTCTCTCTCGCCCTTGTGGTGCTAGGATTTTCTTTTGTTACTGGCCTCGAAACCTTCGCCAAGAAGGTTACGAGTCAGTCGGTTGAGTCTTAATCAGTTCGTCCACTCCAAGAATTCGTGGATGGGGGTTTGCTTGTGTATCACCCGATCCGATGTTTTTGCCAGAAGGGAATCCCATGTGATCCCTGACAGGGTTTTCGTGTACTTGCGCAGGTTACTCAACAGGTTGTAGGTGTAGAGCCCTCCGTATGAATAGCCATAGGCGTACTCGCCAACGTCACTTGCTGAGATCACGAGCATTCCAGTCGACTCCAGAAACAAGCGCCGATAGTTCACACCGGAGTAATCGCCGCGACTCTGAACCATTATGTCCCGATAGGACGGCGCCTCGTGATCGGGGTAAATTGCGTTACAGCAGTCCGCCACGATCAATGAAAAGCGCGCGCCTTTGAGTCCGATCTCCTCCATAACTGTGGTCACATCCAGGCATTTTTTGCTCCAGTTGATGAAGAGTACCGGCCATTTGCTGGGTTTACTTTCGTTGCGATAGCCGTGTCCAGAGTAGGCAAAGATCACGACATCATCTGGCTCCACTTCCAGATCTTGAATGCGTCCGATAATTTTTTCCGCTGAAAACTGGTCGTCAATGATCATGTGAGTTTCCACCTCGAGATCGGTAAACTCCCCGATCCGATTGAACTCCCACATCCACTGAAAGATATCTTGTCTTACCGACAGGCCGATTGAGCTATCGTGAATATCCGCGACCATCAGAGCATGGAGTTTCGCGGCTTCGATTTTGGATACTGATGCCAAAGTTAGGGCAACAAACATCCACTGGATTAAAATTGATCTGACATATTTCATGGCACCCTCCGTGACCGCCTATGTCTCGGGCAATAAACGGAGAGTGGATATCAGTCAATATTTTAATTGCTAATCAGGCAACCTGAGGGCATTTCTGACCACCATCAGCTCACCGGCTGCCATGGCTACATGCTTGATGATGATTTTTTCCAGAGATTGCAGCTCGCGCTGTCGAAGAAGAAGCGCTTCGCCTTGTTCATTCTTGTTTTTTCCAGTCAGCTTTGACATAACCAGCTCATGAACTGCGAGCAGCTCGGCGCTTAGTTTTCTGGAGGCCGAAAGGGCATCTGGAGCCCCCTGAATCACAAGGAGGCCTTCCTTAACCGATGCACTTTTTTTGGTTCGCTCCCCATCGGACAACCGCCGTTTTTCCAAACTCCAGCGGCAGTCGTTAAGAAACTCCATATCGGCTCGAACGCCTCGGACCTCACGATTGAGTGATTTGAGAGAGTGAAGTGTTTCCTCCACGCGCACCAAGACAGAGTCATATCGCGCCTCGAGCTGAACGGGACGTTTCTTCGACGGCGTCTCAGCTTGGGGCAGCGACCCCTTTGGTGCTTCGTGTATGACAACTGCTGACATGTCGTTATCCTTCTGTTCGGGTTAAAACCAAAACAGAGCCTGATAACCTTCTAGTTTTTTTGTGTCAACGAGTTAGGAAGCTTAACTCATTCCATCACGCTTCCTTACAACTTGCCGCTCTTCATTATGATGTAGAGTGCATGCACCACGCCTGGAAAATATCCAAACAAAGTGAGCAAAATGTTGATCCAAAAATGGAATCCAATTCCGACCGTTAGAAATACGCCTAAAGGTGGAATCAAAACGATTAAAATGATTCTTATAATATCCATAGTAAACCTCCTGTTCCGCTGCACTTATTATAAATATTAAATAATAATTTGGCAAGCCCTATTTACTACGACCAAAATCCAAGAAGGCGGCAGAATCTCGATGCGCTTGCATAAAATTAAAAAATATAATAACAACCTAACTTCGATCAGAATCCATAAGGAATTACCTATGACCCAGCCAATAGCGCCTCCACCTCCAACTCTCTCTCAACTGCTGATCGAGAACACCGACAGAAGCAAAAAGAAGAAGAAACAGAAATTCACTTCTATCGCCACTCTATGCAAGCGCTACCAGGACAACATCTTATCGAAGATTCCTACTCTGGATCTCCATGAGCGGCAAGAGTTTCTATCGAGTAAGAAAGCTGCCGATGCAACGGTAACCCTGCTTAGACGAATCGATAACCTAGCCAATCATATGCTACCGGAGCGAGACTACCCGGAAGCGATGCCGCAAAGGGGCGAAACTCTACTCCGAGCCTACCAATTTCGTGAAGGTGGCGAGCAGGTATTCCCTCAACCTACTAACCTCACGCGGGCAATCACAACCACGGCTAAGGAGCTCATCAATACCTTCGAGGGCACCTGCTCGCTCATTGCAAGTGGCGAGAAAAATCTGGGCCGAGAACTAAAGCAGTTGGATCGACTTCAGGACCTCTACCATCGTCGAGTCAAGAGATGGATAGCCGAAGATGGGGAGCAACGAATTGGCACGCTAGCGAAGACATTTCTAGCCTTGGAAGAGCAGCGATGGCGTGGCACAGCGGACCCAAGCGCAATCCCCAAAGGCCCTCAAAAAGCTCAACAGGCACTTGCGCAGCAGATGCGACTCCTCAATCAACCCGAACTGATGCGCTCGGTCCACGAGAGAGCGGCAGCGATTCGCGAACAGACAACTGGCGTAAAACCGCTCTACTTAGCCACAGCACGGGAAAAGCTCCTTCACTCGATCCTAACCAGCCCCCTATACCAACGCCAGGATCCCTCCGATCCCTCAATAGCAGAGGAGTGGTTTCAGGAGCTTGAGGAACAAATTCTTACCACCAAACCTGATATGCGACAGGCTCTACATATCTGCCAAGAAATCCGCGACATACTGATTCAACTTACACAGGGGAACCCCAACCATGCGGACTCCCTTCTCAAACGCTATCCCAACGATCTTTTGGAAAAAGGGGTGACCCATGAAGGGATTATGAACCCGGGCCTTTTTCGCGACATGATCGTAACTTTTGCTAAGGAAATCGGACTGCTAGAAAATATCGATCCAGGCAACTCCCCACTGCAGGTGGAGCTAGGCAGACTTGTTTTCCGCGCCCGAAAAAAAATAGGCAAACGTGCCGAATCCGACCCATCTGCCCTAAAAACGGAAGCGTATCGCCTTGCACAGCGAACAAGAGCCGCCTGTGCCAAAGGCAAAAAATCGAGCAACCCGTCGCAGTTTGCCGATCGTACCGATCGATGGATTTGGCGAGAAATAGAAGCCTTTATTGACAAATCGCCTAGAGAGGATTCCATCGAAGAATGGGTAAAACATCATAGCCTTCAGCTAAGACGCACAGGTTTCATGCCGAAGGAGGTACCCGAGGTCCTTCGCTACATCTACAAAAAGGTAAGTCACCTCTCCATCGATCAAGCAAAACAGGAAATCGAGCGACTTAAATCAGGGCTTCATTTTGACGACAAAACCGTGATTCCTGAGTTACAAGCGGCCTTTCAGCAGCAACTAGCCGAGGGTACCTCGAGTCTAAATATCACCACTGACTGGCTTCAAGCGGCGCTCAAAAATACAGAAGCTTCCGGCATAAAAAAGAAGCAACGCCTCTCTAAAAAAGCAGCCGAGCACCTGCTTACCCACGGCTTTGTTGAGATGATTCGGGATCCGCACGGACTCGATGTGCACGTACTTCCCGAGACATTCGGCCTAGCGCGAGGCAATCTAAGCTCTCTTCAAAAGAAATTTCATCTTCTCACTTGGAAGGCTGTGACGATAAGACGATTCAAAACCCTTCTAAAACGGCACCATATTAAACTCACCAGCAGTGAGCTCCATAACCTGCACATTGATCTGCACGAAAAAATGAAGGAGGCACGGACGGTAAAAGAGGCCGCGCAAGTGGCTCTAGATGCCCTTGAATCGGAGCACTCAAAAATAGTTACCCCTCAGCAGCGCCAGCAAATGGAGGCGGACCTGCTTACCCTTCTTGACCCAAGAAGCACTAGCTATCAGCATGCCGAGCGCATTTTAACCTCAAGATGGAAGAAGGCGCTTTACGACAACCCAAGTGCCCTTCCTTCGTCACTAACACTGCTTCAGGAGGAATTTCAAACTCTCATCGCTCAGGGAAATTCACTCCTGCGTGTTCATTTGCAGATCCACGCAGCTCGCTACCAAAAACTTGTCAGGCAACTTCAGATCGAAGCCGCACTTGATCTTCTACGGACAGATGTCAAAATCACAGCAAGCCTACTGCCCGACTTTTTAAAAGATCAGGCCGTTCAATTGAAGAAGCTACACGAGGCAACCTTTCGCATCGCCTACATCACAAGTGTCCTGTCAGCAATACAAGCGACTTGTGGATGCGATCCCCTAGGAAATCACACGATCGCTGATGGGGAGTTTCACGCCGTCATCAAACGACACAACCTGGACACGCTGGTTTTCAAATCGCGCGCATCAATGCCACGCCTAACGTCGCTTTTGACTCGAATCGTACGGCGAATGAAAATTTCCCCCACCGAGAAGCAAGAGATCCTCGCTAAAATCCCCAAAGAGGGAGAACCCATGACCAGCGAATTCCACGATCTCCGCGACCAAGTGGTTCGCATCATAAAAAGTGCCCTTCAAAATAAAGGGACAATGCCCAACGGAGTAAACGAGACCCTACTTGGGCAATACAGCACTCAACTTAAGGAAGTGGGCGATGAGTTCATGAAGCTTGTGCCATCTTATAGAGGTGCAGCCTTTCAAGAGGACGCAAGTGGCGGTCCGAAAATTACGGGTTGCAAGTGAAGCCCCTTTTCATAGATTCGATTATCATGCACGATAATCCCAGCGGGAATTGCTGCCGATCCTAGGTGCTGTGGCGTCTTTTATGATTTCGGCATCAGCGGCGCTCACCTGGCCGCCTAAAAGGTGCCTTTCAAATTTATCGCGTTTTTTTTTAAACGCGGAGTCCGCAAAGGAACGCAAAGGAATTCCTTTTGCCTACAACAAACCGGACAAAGGGAACTCCTTTGCGTTCCTTTGCGGACTCCGCGCCTTTGCGTTTAAAAAAAACCGCGCAATAAATTGAAAGGGGCGCTTTTTTTGGTTCGAGTGCAATCGTTTTTTTACTCAAGAGGACGACATCTTAAGTCGCTAAAGAAGACCAGAATACCGAACTTATGAAAGTCGCCGGTGCTATTTCTTAAAAATCACTCCCCATATAAAAAATTTGACAAATAAATATTGAAATGCAATAATGAAGATGGGAGCAGCCTTAGTATTAAGGGGTTAGGCTCTCTCGGATTGCGTTGGGAATGCAATTC
>JBFIDQ010000166.1:0-6926 GCA_041603795.1 Chlamydiales bacterium | reverse complement strand
AGCGCCAAAGCTCCCGTGGTTGGACGATCGGAAAGGGACTTGTATAGGAATACTAGCCCCTTTCCGATCGTTCAACCACGGGGCTTTGGCGCGCTCTAATCCTAATTTAAGAGCTTGACGGGGCACTAGTGTGCGAAGTTGACTTCCTTCAAAATAAAACATGTGTTTCCTCTCGTTATTCTCGACGTGTCTTCTTATAAATCGTCTAATAGTTTTTCAAATCACCAGCGAATTGCTTCCTCTTCAGTACTCGACTGAATTCAATAAATTTTTTGCGAATGCGCGCGGTGTGACTATCAATAAAAATAATTATTGAGCTAAAGTAAAAAATTCATTACCAGCATGGTTATGGGCGCCTTGATGTCAAAGGCGCGTGGAACGGAAACGAATGAGGAGGAACACATGAGCATTGACGGATCGAGTAAACCACCCCCAAGTAACGGTGACAACCCGTGGGATAGTAATGTGGTAATTTTTACGGGGGGACCCGATAGCTCGGATGATAGTGACCCTGGTTCGATTCCATCGTCACCGAAAGCACAGGAGCCACCCGACAAGCCCGGTATGACACCCGCTGAGGCGGCAATCATCATTCAGTCGGCATGGAGAGGGCAAGTCGCACGCAAGGAGTTCCAGACAACTCGTAACGCCGTCGTTACGATACAGTCGGCTGTCCGTGCACTTATTGCACGGAAGGACTTCGCGCATCGCAAGGCAGTTTTCAGCTGCGCCAAAGATATTCGGGAGCAACTGCGCTTCTATCATCAACTAATTGTGGGAGCGCAGCAGCAGGTTGACCAAGCTTACCGTGACCGTACTTTGCGAGATGGGACTCTCAGCGGGCACTACCAGACCATAAGAGAAACGTTGGAGCTTTTTCAACGAATTGAGTCGAATCTCGATGCGGATCTTGACGACCCTGCGGTAGTGGATCTTGCCAAGATGAAGGAGAAGTACCCGGAGCTTCTGAAAAAGCTTGAGAAGTCGACGTATGTGATGGGTGCTGTCGTGGGCTTAACCTCCGTCGAACTCTGCATGCGTACCTACCTAGGAGAGGGATGGCAGCTCTTCTACTCGGAAGAGGTGCTTAATCAAATTGCGGAAATGACGCCCGTGTTTAGTCCCATGGGCTCGACCACGGTCGTTATGGAAAAAATGAATGATAAGACCGTGCGTCTCATCGATCGCAAGGATGAGGGGCATAAGGAGTATGATGAGTCGGGACGACTTGCGCAGGGTCTTCCGTTTATACAGGAAGTCTCTTTCCACGATACGGAGTCGGTGATCGAGAAGCTGGATGCGGCGGAGATCGTGATTCCTCTTCCTGATGGCGACCGTGCCATGGTGATTAAGGGTCGCTTCCACCAGGATCCGGTCCATGCAGCAGCCGCTGGCGGCTGGCTTTCTCTCAAGCGCAAGGCTTTTGAAAGAATTGCCAAAAAAGGGCACCTGCCGACGCCATTCACGCGGAAGTACATCCAAGAGATGCGAATTCGAGATATGGCGATTTTGGACTCGGCGGAGTTTCAATCGAAGATTCGACAGGATTTCGGCGAGCTACAACGCCTCAAGAGGGTGAGGCCTTTTTCCATTCTGAAGGAATTCCAGGGAATGCGCTTTGAGAACATGGTGCGGACGATCACTCTCCTTTTGATGGACGATGAAGGGCGTCGCCGCGCAGTCTGGCTGATGAAGATGCTGGAGGAATCCTCAGGGAATGTTTCGCATTTGTTTGAGGAGACTCTCTCCTATCCGACACAAAAGGCGCTTTGTATTGCCCGTGTCGACATCGCCAAAGAGCTGGCCAGTAGAAAGCAGCTCGATGAAAAGGAGCTGTCATTCAAAGAGAAAATCAATTTGCTGAAGATGAACTCAGAGATTGATCCGGCAACAATCGAAAAGCTCCTGGAAAAGGAGGAGATGTCCCGTGAGTATGGGGGAGATGGTCAGAAGGCCAAGACGTGGCTCAAGCGCTGCTTGAAAATTCCTTTTGGAAACTTCGTTGAGGATACGGCCTCTAGTGACGCTACACGTCAGGAAAAGCTGGAGTGCCTCGCTCAGGTTCGGACTGCGCTAGATAAGGCGGTGTACGGACATGATGAGGCTAAGGATACCATCGAGGAGGTGGTGGCGAAGTGGATCCAAAACAAGGGAGCCAATGGAGCGGTAATCGCGATCCAGGGGCCTCCAGGTAACGGAAAAACCACACTGGCTCGCGAGGGAATTGCGAAGGCTTTGGGTCGACCTTTTGTCTCGATGGCATTCGGAGGCGCATCCGATGGCTCTACACTCAAGGGGCACTCGGAAACCTACGTGGGATCTAAACCAGGACGGATCGCGGAGCTGATCAGTGAAGCTGGTGTGATGAATCCTGTGATCTACATCGACGAGCTCGATAAGATCAGTAAGACTCCAAAAGGTGATGAAATCGTGGGTATTTTAACCCACCTCCTTGATCCGTCGCAGAATAAAGATTTCCACGATGATTACTTTGCAGGGGTCGCTATTGACCTCTCCAAGGCTCTGTTCGTGCTCTCCTATAACGACGATGAGAAGATCGAGGGGATCATGGGCGATCGTCTGACGAAGATCAAAACGGATGGACTCCGACTTCAGGATAAGGTCCATGTGGTCCACAACTACGTGATGGCTAAAACTCTAGCGGAAAATGGATTCAATCCGGGAGAGATCACCATCAGCGATGAGGTCATCGAATTCATCGTCAATGGATACACGTTCGAAGCGGGAGCAAGGAAGCTCATTGAGAAGCTGACTAAGGTGATTGGACGCCTTAATGTGATGCAGCTTCGCGACGCGACGATGATCCCTCCATACGCAATCACAAAGGAACTTGTGGTTGAAGTTTTGGGTCGACCTAAGGATATGGACATAAGAATTCCTGCGGAGCCGGAGATAGGGGTGGTCAACTCCCTCTACTATACGCCGGCAGCTCTCGGTGGGATTAGTCCGATACAGGTTGGACTCAAACCAAGCTATAGCTGGGGCGGAACGGTGTTCACTGGTGAAATGCGACGTAGTGACCACAAGGAATCTCTTGATATAGCGGAGACCGTGGCATGGCAGCTTGTCCCTCCCGAACTCGTTGAGGAGATCAAGAAAAAGCCAGCAGGGGCATTTCATATTTTCCGCAAGATGCCAGAGAAACAGAAGGCTGCAGGCGGTCACATCGCTGCAGCGATTACCACGGCCATTGTCTCCACACTGATGGAGGTGAAGGTCGATAACAAGGTGGCGATCACCGGTGGTGTGGACATCAAGGGCAACGTGACCAAGACCGAGGGTCTCAAAATGACCATTATCGGTGCTAAACGTGCGGGTTGTACCAGGGTATTGGTGCCCTACGACAATAAGGAGGAGCTGCGAGAGCTGAAGGAAAAGCAGCCGGAACTCTTCAATGACAAAGATTTCAAAATTGAAATGGTGAAAACCGTCAAAGAGGTCGTGATGAAATCACTACTCTGGGACGAACTCATCGAGCGCAGGAAGCGCGAGGCGAAGGAGAAGAAACCTCTCAAGACGGATGATTTGGGTAAGCCTAAAAAGCGCTACTTCCAAAAGCCACCCCGTGCGAATCGTCCGAGTCGCCCGGGCGGCCGCCGCTGGTAAGCATATAACTAGAGCAGGCCAAAGCCTGCTCTAGTTTCATTTTGTTATCCCCATATCTGCTATACTACTCGGTATGACGCAGTGGACAGTCTACATCATTGAGGCGGAGTCTGGTAAACTCTACACGGGGATCACTACGGATCTAGAGCGCAGATGGCGTGAGCATTCTGAAGGGAATGTCGGCGCTCGCTTCTTTCGTACTTCAAAGCCTCGTCGTATCGTTTTTCAGGAGTCGCAGTCAGATCGTTCATCAGCGACCAAAAGAGAACTTGAAATCAAGGCGATGACGCGACAGCAAAAATGTAGCCTCAGCGGCGTCGATATCCAAATTAACTCGTGAGACTTTTAGTGACCCCTTCTATTCAAACCATCGGTACCGCGGTACCTCCCAACCCCATTGACCAGACTGATTTTGCCGATCGATTGGCGGACCTCAATCAACTTTCAGCGGAACAAAGAGATTGGCTGCGAGAGGTGTGTGCCAAGTCGGCGATAAAATCACGCTATACGGTCCTGCCTGACTTCGATGCGGCCTACGGACGCCCTACTCCTCCATCTGGTTCGGAGAGGCACGCATGGTACGCAAAGGAAGCGCCTCCACTACTTCATAAAGCCGCCGAAATAGCGCTGGCTCAAGATCTACTCATTACCCACGTGGTGGGGGTGACCTGTACAGGGGTTCTTGCCCCTGGACTTGAGGCGCGCTTGGTTATGGATCTGGGCCTGCCAGAGGAAACGGAGCGGTTAGGGGTCAATTTCATGGGCTGCTTTGGGGCGTTCAAAGGACTCGCAGCGGCCTCAAGTCTAGTGGCTGAAAATCCTGATGCGCGAGTGCTCGTGGCTTGCGCGGAGCTCTGTTCGCTTCATATGCACTCGGGAACGGACCCAAAACAGCTGATCCCCAATGTGCTTTTTGCTGACGGCGCGGCATGTGCAGTGGTGAGTAATGAAAAAGGAAAGTGGGAAATTCTCCGACGTCAGTCCATTCTAATTCCAGGGACGGAAAAGCACATGACTTGGGAGAGCGGAGATCACCACTTCATCATGGGATTGAGTCAATTTGTTCCGGCTAGCATCCTGAAAAACATCGCCCCTTTTGTCGATAAACTGAGAGGAGACATTCCACTCGAGGAGTGCGCTTTTGCCATTCATCCCGGAGGAAAGGCCATTTTGCAAGCTGTGGAGAGGGCGTGTAAGCTGCAATCGAATCAAACTACGGCCTCATGGCAGGTCCTTGAAAATTTTGGCAATATGTCGAGTCCGACGTTTCTTTTTGTCCTCGACCGAGTTGCTACGGACCACCCGTATTGCATCGGACTAGGCTTTGGCCCTGGCCTTTCCGTAGAAGGGCTCCTACTGCGGCGTACGCCATGAGGTCGATGGAGCTGGAGATTCTCGATACGGGGGAGTACACCAAGGAGGAGTATTTTGACTGCCTCAAGCGCCTTGGAGAGGTAGGGAGAATTCTTGGAGGTGATCGTGCCTCGTTAAAAACACTGAGGCGTGTGGCACCGGATGCCTCCTCCATTCTTGATGTGGGGTGTGGGGGCGGTGATTTCTTAGCGCGCCTCCGCGATAGAGGACTCCATCTAAAGGGAATTGATTTGAATCCGCTGGCGATCGAATACGCACGCCAACAGCATCCGGGCATCGATTTTACTCACGAAGCACTAGAGGATATCCCAAGCAACAGCGTCGATGTCGTCATTAGCACCCTCGTCTGCCATCACCTTACGGATAAACAACTCACTCGCTTCATTTCCGAGTGCCGCCGTGTCGCGCGGAGAAAAGTGATCTTAAACGATCTTCATAGGCACCCAATAGCGTCCTTTCTCTATCGCCTAATTGCCCCACCGCTCTTTCGCAATCGCCTCATCACACACGATGGAGCGCTCTCCATAGAGCGCGCCTTTACGCGAGCCGATTGGATTCGTCTCCTCGGACCGCTTTCACATACGCTACGGTGGCACTTTCCTTTTCGCTGGGTGGTTGTACTGGAGGCCGATGATGGGTGAAGAGGTCGTAATTGTTGGTGCTGGTGTAGCCGGACTCGTTTGCTCCATCGCCCTTGCCGAGCGCGGGATTAAGTCACTATGCCTCGAAGCTGGAGAGGTTGGCACCCCACGTGTGTGCGGCGAGCATATTTCGGCAGAAGCCCTGCCTCTACTCAAACGCTGGGGCATTGAACCTAATATAGCCGTTGATAGAATCGGCCTTATTGCAGGTTCGTGTCGAAGTGAATTTATCCTGGATAAACCAGCAGGGGCTATGCCCAGGGCCGATCTCGAACGAGCTCTGCTCGGCCTAGCACGCGATCTCGGAGTGCGGGTAGAGGAGCGAACTCCGGTCACGGCCATCGAAAAGTCATCACTATTTACGGTGACAAGTGGAGAAACTAAGATCCAAGCGAAGCAGATCGTGCTTAGCAGTGGTCGCATTCCAAGTATCCAAATGCAGAAGCCGCCTATGTGCTACGTGGGTAAAAAGCTTCATCTGCCTAGAACCACGGAAAAGGGACTCGTAATGCATCTCTTTCCCGGGGGATACCTGGGCATCTCTCCGGTCAGTGACACTCAATGTAACGCAGCACTCATTGCACGAAAGGGGAGTGACCTAGATGCTCTTTTTAACTCTCTACAGCTTCCGAGTAAAGATTCCTGGCTCTCTACAGAGGCGCCCGAATTTGGCCTACGAACCACTCCTCCCTGGGAGGGGGCCTACAGCATAGGCGATGCTCTACTATCGCTACCTCCGATTACCGGAGGGGGGCTTGCAAATGCCGTGCTAACAGGAGTCAACGCAGCCACTCACATCGCAACAGCAGATAGTCGTACCTATTATCGAAAGGTAACGCCTCAATTGCGACGCCAGCTCTGGTGGGCACAGCGTCTCCACACTCTTATGAGTTCCCCCCTTCAATCTCCAGCGACCCGCCTTGTTGGCTGCTTCCCTGGTCTAGCGACTCGATGGCATCGCAAAACACGCTGCGCGCTTGTTGGTGTTTACACTGCGTAAATCCGGAAAATTTTTCCGGATTTACGCAGATCTATTGCTAGGGGCCATTGAAAATTGACCGCATCGCGTCCTTGGTGTACCTTCTGCTAGTATGGAAGAAATTAAAGTTGACTATGCCGTAATTGGCTCGGGTCCAGCGGGGCAGAAAGCGGCTATTCAGGCGGCTAAATTGGGAAAAAAGGCGTGCGTGATCGAAAAGGATCCGTATCCTGGAGGTGCGTGTCTGAACTCGGGAACGATTCCGTCGAAGTCCCTACGTGAGGCGATCATTGACCTCACAGATT
>JBFIDQ010000165.1:0-6932 GCA_041603795.1 Chlamydiales bacterium | reverse complement strand
GCTTCGAATAGGTGAGTGGGTCGGGTAAAACGACCGTGGATTTCGTACTCGGCGACCTTGCGCGTGAGTCGAACATGCAGTCCAGTTTCTTCCAAAGCCTCTCTAACAGCAGCCTCTTCAGGTGACTCCCCTGGATCGATTCCTCCACCAGGAAGTACCCACACGGGCACATCGCGACGCCGTACGAGAAGCACGCGATTGCCGTCGCGTACCACAACCATGCTCGCGTCAGCGCTTGGACGGAAATTCATCATGTGGCGAATGATACCTTAAAGATGCTTTTCTACTTGGAATCCTAATCTGAAATCCAGAGGATTGCCTTTTTCTTGTCCGACATGAAACGCGACCTTACGCGAGGCATTGCTCACGTAGGCGGTAACGGTCTGCCCGCCAGAAGTGAAACGATAGGCGTGATCAGGGAGAAAGCGCATTTTGCGAACCATATCTACCGCATAGGTCTGCTTGTCCAGCAGTGTCCTGCGGATACCCTCAATTTCATCCATGCTGAGAGTTTTTGAGGCCTCAGGTGCTAGTTCGTATTCCGTCATACTAGCCAAATGAACCTTGTAGAGGGCTACCTGCTCCGATTGAGCTAGTATGGTGCGGATCTCCTTGCTGAGCGGTCCGGAACCTGCTTCTTCGAAGTTGGCAAACGCTTGCCAGGACAAGGCAGAGAAAATGCCTACGGCGATCAATATATTTCTAAGATAAAACTTCATGAGCGGCTCCTATTTCGAGATATAGATTTGGGGATGCTGGAAATCAGAATTCATCCTGGCATCCAATATTTCCTCGTCAATGGTACACAACAAAGTCATCTGGCGAGCAAATCGATCGACCTGGCGGGTTGCTCGTTCAAAAACGGCCTCCCATGAGACCACAGCTTCTCGTTTGCAAAGTTTGTCGAAGCCATCCAATAGGTGGGTAGTGAAGAGCCCGCCTCCTGGCATAGACAGGGAGGTTTCTCCCTCGCTGCACGAAAGCATGACAATCATGCCTGTGGATTCTAGAAATAGCCGAGAGTAATTTGAGTAGGTGGAGGCTTCTTCTAGGCTTCCCTCTGGGGAGGGATGTTTAGAGCGTAGCGCGACAATAAAGCCTTCCATTCCAGGGTCGTAGGAATTGCAGGAGTCCGCCACAAGCAGGCTAAAACGTGGTTTCTTCTGCTCAACAGCTTGAATTACCTTAGCCATACGGATCGGATCTTCAAAACAAAGCATGGGAAACGTTGTTTGCTGAAGGGAGAGGTGCATGCCATGTCCCGAGTAGAACACTAAAATCATATCGTCGGGGTCGACTTCGAGCTGCTCAATAGCCCTAAGAAAGAGATTGCCCTGGAACTCATCTCCTGCAAAAACCTGAATCGATACCGGTTCGTCCAGCGTATTTCCTACCGCCGTGAGTCGCTTTACCCACTTCCTTTGGTCGAGTTCACAGGAGCTGCCGATGTTGTGATCTTCGGTATCCGCCGCAATAAGCACGTGGATCGTGGATTCTATGGTCGGCGCTTGGAGTAATAGGCCAAGTAGTAAGGTGAGTAGGAGTCTCATTGATTGTTCCATTCTATTAAAAGGTCGAAAGTATTGTAGCGCGATCAAGTGGTTCTTGTCTGTTTCCATAAATTTCTCATCGGAAACTTTAGAATGCGGTGCTGTCTGTTAAATAAATTATTTATTGTGCTATAATCGAGTATGGGAATAACTAACATAAACTAATTCCATGACAATTAACCCTTTAAATGCCGCTAATTTTGGGCCAATCCAGCATCACGTCACTCCAGCACCTACCAAGGAAATAGGAGGGGCTATTGGCGAAGTCGCAAAGAATAGGTTGTCACAGCAAAAACCTAATGGTCAGACAATTACGGCGAAAGTCAGCGACCTTTCGAAGGGGAAGCCTTCAAAGAGCAAGAGGGGACTGTTTGCGACAGCGAAAAAAGTGGCCCTATTTGTAGGGAGTAGACTAAAGCCTGTTGCAGTCGGTTTGGTGGTTCTTGCTTTGGGTGTCCCGGTACTTTTGCTGGCAGCTTGTGGTTACGCATGTAAGAAATCAGCCACAAAAGTGGCGTCCGTTTTTTCTAGGACCAAGATTTCCCCTCTTTCCCACTCGCCACGGCCATCACTCCAATCCTTAAAGAAAAAATTGGAATTCTCGGAATCAAGCCGAGACTTGAGAAAGCTAGAAAAGAAAGGAAGAAAGGGCGGAGACAAGCGTGAAAGATATTTCGACGGATCAAATGAAAAGTTAAAAACCATCTACTCAATCGACGGCTACAAGAACACCTTTCCGCAAAGGTTTGAGCAGATGTCAGAACTAGAGCAGAATCAGGTGAGTGAATTAAGTAGCGTCTCACAAGAAAGCTACATTAACCTAACCCTTGTCTATCGATTTGATGGCCCCGAAATGCAGCAGCTTCAGGAAAAGTTTACGTTTGCAGGTGAGGGCGGGCAGGTCGACACCTATCAGGTAACTCAATACTTTGAGGAGGCTCAGGGAATGGTTGGTTATGGTCTGAGTCCGTTGCAGCGTGACGACGGAACATATCCGCCTCCGCGCCTCATATTCAGGGGCACGAGCTCTAATAAGATTCGCAACAGACTCGATACAGCGAATATAAAGCTTCCCACGGGAAAAGAAGCCGATATGCAGCACAATATCGGCAAAAAATCTTATGAGAAAAAGGGCCAAGAGATTACGGAGTGGCTAAAAGCTCAACCTGGACCAAAAGGTGAGAAGGGGGCGGGCAAAGCAAAGGTTTCGGGGCATAGCTTGGGTGGAGTCTATGCTCAAAGGGTGGCAGCAGACCCCTCTAACCAAGGGTTGGTGGGCGAAGTGTTTACTTTAGCCTCCCCGATGCTCGACTCTGAAACCATTGAGGCGGCCGAGAGCGCGGGAATTAACCCGGACCTCAAAATAACTCACGTCGTCATGGAAAATGACCCGGTTCCTATGGCAGGCGATCTACTCCTCAAATCCCCCAATAGTTCCAACTCTAGCGTCTACAAGTTTAGAGGAAAGGGCATCAGCCCATCAGAAGCTCACACCTCTAGATTGGTTCGAAATATCTTTCAAACGGGAGAAGTTCCTCCCTTTGAGAAGGTTTCAGTGGAAAAATACCAAAGTCGAATCAAGTTTTACTCTAACCTCGTGAATACGCTACGCACGAGGAAGTAGTGCAGGTGGGCCGTAGGAGCTCAGCCATACCTCGCGCGGCCGTTTTTACCTAAAGTTGGCGTGCGGATTTTTTTTGCGTTGACGCAAACTTGCCTCACCCCGTATGCTTTGTTGCGAGCCCAGGTGGTGAAATTGGTAGACACGCTAGATTTAGGATCTAGTACCGCAAGGTGTGGAGGTTCGAGTCCTCTCCTGGGCATCTCATCATGATTCGTATTGACAACATCAGCAAGAGTTACGGCGGCCAGAGCATTCTGGACGACATCTCATTCCTTCTCGGAAAAGGCGAACGTTGCGCCCTCGTGGGGCGAAACGGGTGTGGTAAGACGACCCTTTTCAAAATCATGGCCGGCCTAGAAAGCGCGGATGGTGGTGAGGTCGTGATGCCGAAGGAATACCGCACCGGCTACCTCCAGCAGCACCTTGACTTTTCCCAAGCTACGGTCGTCGACGAGGCTGCCCTCGGACTGCGCGACCCAGACGAACGCTACAAAGCGGAAGCGCTTCTTTCAGGTCTTGGATTCACCGCTGAAGAGTTGGAAAAGAGTCCGGGAGAGTTTTCCGGAGGCTATCAGCTGCGGATTCATCTCGCCAAGGTACTCGCTTCGGAACCCGACTGCCTCCTTCTTGATGAGCCGACGAACTACCTCGATGTGGTCGCCATTCGCTGGTTCGAACGCTTTCTCCGCAATTGGCAGGGTGAAGCACTTTTGATTTCGCACGATCGCCAGTTTCTCGATAATATTTCTACGCATACAGCCGGAATCCATCGCCACAAGTTGATCAAGGTAAAAGGGGGGACAACTCCCTACTACGAGCAGCTGCTCGCGAGGGAGGAGGTTTACGAGCGTACACGGTCGAATGTGGACAAAAAGCGCACGCATCATGAAGATTTTATCAGACGCTTTGGAGCGAAGGCTACCAAGGCAAAGCAGGCGGAGAGCCGTAAGAAGATGCTAGGTCGCCTTCCCGTCCTCGACAAGCTCAACGCCCTTCAGTCACTTGACTTCCGCTTCCACGAAGCGCCGCTCCCAGGGAAGCAGGTTCTGAAGGCGTGGAATGTAGGCTTTCGCTACCCGCAGATGGAGCAGCCGCTGATCGACGGAGTGAGCGTAGAAGTGCTCAAAGGCGATCGCATGGCCATTCTCGGTAAGAACGGTCGAGGCAAATCCACCATGCTTGCTCTCATCGCAGGCGAGCTAACGCCAGAGGCTGGAAAAATCAAGCCGTCGGAAAGTTGCCGCATCGGTTACTTTGGTCAGACCAATATTGAACGCCTAGATCCCAACATAACCGTCGAAGAGGCCATTCACAGAGCGAATCCAGAATTGCGACAGGGCGAGGTGCGTGGGCTTTGTGGGATCATGCAGTTTCCTCAGGATCATATGAAAAAGCGTATCGACGTGCTTTCTGGGGGAGAAAAAGCACGCGTCCTATTGGGGTGCATCTTGGCAACGCCGTGCAACCTACTTCTCCTCGATGAGCCATCCAACCACCTCGATATTGAATCCGTTGAGGCCCTACAATGTGCCCTGGAAGAATTCAGCGGGGCAGTGGTTATCGTCTCACACAGCGAAGAGATTTTGAGGCGCTTGCCCAACAAGATGATTGTCTGCCGCGAGAAGGGGCAGGAGCTTATCTTAGGGAACTACGATGAATTTTTGAAGAAGGGCGGCTGGGAAAACGAGGTGCAGCTCAAAGAGGCTCCTCCGCGCAAATTGGACCGTCGTCGTCGAGCTGAGCTGATTCAAGAGCGTGCCAGAGCCACAAAATCGTTTGAGAAGCAGATGCGTTCCATTGAGCACAAAATCGAAACGTTTGAAGCAAAAGTTGACAAAGCCCAGGGACAGCTCGAGGAAGCTGAAACTTCGGATATTCCTGCGCTGTCGCGAACAATTGGTGAGGCACAAAAGGCCATCGAACTTCTTTTTGCAGAGCTTGAGGCGATCGATCTGGAGTGTCAGGCGGTGCGCGCACCGTTCGATGAGCAATTAGGCTAAAAATTTTACGAGCTCCGCCTTTTGGCATATGGCATCTTCATAGCCGAGGGTCACCAACCTACTCGTATAGGGCGCCTCAAACAGCAAGTAGCTATGGATACCGGCCGTCTCGGCAGGTGTTCCGAGTCCTCTGAGGAGCCAGCGGGTCACTCGCGGAAGATGGTGCGCCTCCTCAAGGGCTATCTGTCCAATATCCTGGGAGGGGCGTACCACGTGGACGGGAATGCGACGTAGAGTGGTCGGGGCGGTGGCAGGGACATATTTCAGCGTTTCGTTAATCCTCTCCACACGCTCTAGATCGAGATCGAGAGCGTCCAAAAAGAGAGAGTTGAGTAAGACAGAAAAGATGCGTCCGGTTGATGGGCGCTCTACTGACGGTTCCTCATGGTCCGGGTCTTCCCTGCGCACTCCAATCACAAGAAGTCGATCAGCTCCCCCTTTGATAGCAGGAGAGAGTGGCGTGTGGTTACGAAGGCTGCCATCGCCGAAGTGCCACCCGTCCAGTTTCTTTGGAGGGAATAGAAAAGGAATGGCCGTTGAGGCCATGACATGATCGAGTCCGATTTGCGACGGCTCCGAAGTGCGTCTGGACCGCTCCAAGGGCTCGTAGGGGTAATTTGATTGGTAAAATGTTTTGCTCGCTCCATTTCCGTAGTTCACTGCGGTGATCGAAAGAAAATGTACGAGGTTCGCTGAGATGTTTTTAGGAATATTTTCCCAATTAATGGCCGTCGCTAGGAACTCCTGCAGGGGGGACGTGTCAAGAAGTCCTAGACCCTTTTTTTGGGTAATGAGTCCCGCAGAAACCAGTTCCAGAAGCCAGAGCAACCCGGTGCGGACCGCACTAAAGAGGTCGACTCGAAAGACCTGCTCCGTAGTGAGTCCCAGCCAAAGCTTGCGAAGCTCCAGGCATGTTGCCACTGGATCGGCTGCACCGCTAGCAAGGAAGGCTGCGTTGATTGCGCCTGCACTCATACCAGTGATCACTGGAAATGGCTGCGCAATTCCCGCTTCTTTGGCTATCTCGGCGATAGCCAACAGAGCGCCAGCTTGGTAGGCGCCGCGAGCGCCGCCGCCAGTTAAAACAAGTCCGATTCGAGGGTAGTCACTCATCAATCGAGATGGTAGCGTTCACAAAGATTTTATCACAGCTCCATTTCTATTGCCTTTTAGCTCGATTCTAAGGCATCTTATCTCCTCACAAGGAGTACTTTATGAAATCTATACTGTTTGCAATTGCTCTATCATTCACCTCTCACCTTGCGGCGGATGAGGCGCACCGTCCGGTGCGGGTCTACGTTGACATGGTAGGCGACCTTTTTCACTATGGTCACGTGGAGTTCTTTAAGCAGGCGCTGGAGCACGGTGATGAGTTGGTTGTTGGGGTGATGTCCGATGCTGATGTTGAAGCATATAAGCGCAAGACGTACCTCACTATGGAAGAACGTGTGAAGTCCATACAGGGCTGCCGCTATGTATCCGAGGTGCTGCCGAACTGCCCAAATCCGGTGACGGAGGAGTGGATCACTAAGCACAACATTGATTTGGTTATTCACGGAGATGACTTCGATGAGGCGGCTCAGGAACGCTGGTACGGCGTACCTAAACGCATGGGAATTTTCCGCACGGTTCCTTACACGGGCGGAGTGTCCACAACGGACATCATTCGTCGAATCCAGGAAAGAGCGGCGTAGTTGTTAAAGGGACGGAGAGGCCTATCTTGGCCAGGGTTTCGCACTTTAACGATTATTTAAACGC